>JAQTRE010000141.1 GCA_028711995.1 Dehalococcoidia bacterium
AGCACAAGATTATCTGGCTCCGGGAGTAACCTTCGCCAAGCTTGATGCTATTGCGGGTCGAATGAGCGATAATGAATTCGCCAAAAGGATGGTGAAAGCACGGTCCGATCTCTTTGAGAGAATATCCAAATATGACGGACGGGGACGCTGAATCGGGGGCTCATCGGTTTATCCACCTATCCACACGGTTTACAAAGAAAGAAAAAGTAGCAAAAAGAAAGAAACGATTATTATGACCCTTTCGGGCTCATTTTCGGATTAGAAAAGACTTCTGGACGGGTGTCCCCAAAACAGCGAAGAATGAGGCTGCCCCTTACAGGTGTGCTGCTGTTTCACATGAAGTTGTAATGATTTGAGAATCCCGAAGTGAGAACAGGCAGTTTTGTTGACAATATTGTGGGTCGATAGTATCATTTTAAGCTGAGGTGTGTTTTATGCTGGCGAAAGTGAATTCTGCCGCAGTGGTCGGGCTTGAGGGTCAATTGGTCGAAGTGGAAGTGGATATTTCAGGCGGATTGCCTTCCACAACCATCGTTGGGCTGCCGGATACAGCAGTGCAGGAATCTCGTGAACGGGTGCGGTCAGCGATTCGCAACGCAGGGTGTACCTTCCCGGCAAAGCGGATCACCGTCAACCTGGCTCCTGCCGACCTGAAAAAGGCCGGTCCGGCTTATGATCTCCCCATTGCTGTGGGCATCATCCTCAGTTCTGAACAGGCCAGTCTCGATGGGTTGGGTAACGCGCTCTTTTTGGGGGAGCTTTCCCTGGATGGCAGTCTTCGGCATACTCACGGCATCCTTCCCATGGTGTCTCTTGCCAGAGAGAAGGGGCTTTCGCCGGTCTTTGTACCCGCTGCCGATGCCAGGGAAGCTGCCCTTATTCAAGGTATCACTGTGATTTCGGTGGAATCTCTAACGCAACTGTTGGCTCATCTGCGCGGTGAAACCGTGATCCCTCAGTATGTTCTTCATGATAATCCCCTCGATGCGGTGGAAAGGACAGATTCAGGGATAGACATGTCACATATAAAGGGACAGGAGCATGCCAAGAGAGCCTTGGAGGTTGCGGCGGCTGGCGGACACAACTTGTTGATGAGCGGGCCTCCGGGAGGTGGTAAGACGCTTCTGGCTCGCTCGCTTCCCTCCATTCTCTCCAAAATGAACGCCGATGAAGCGCTGGAGGTCACTAAAATATACAGCGTGAGCGGACTTCTTCCTGCTGATACGCCGCTCATCGTTCAAAGGCCCTTCCGCTCGCCGCACTATACCGTCTCAGATGCCGGGCTTGTGGGAGGAGGTCGATGGCCCAAACCCGGTGAGATCAGTCTGAGCCACAGAGGAGTGTTGTTTCTCGATGAACTGCCTGAATTCGGAAGCGCTGTTCTGGAGGTTTTGAGGCAGCCTCTTGAGGATCGGATGGTCACCATTACCCGCGCGCAAGGCAGCATCACCTACCCGGCCAATTTCATGCTCATCGGAGCCATGAATCCGTGTCCGTGCGGTTACTATGGCGACCCGGTAAAGCAATGCACTTGTTCCTCGACGTTGGTATCCCGCTATCAGAAGCGAATCAGCGGGCCGCTCCTGGACCGCATCGATATCTTCATCGAGGTCCCGCGAATCGAATATCAGAAGTTGACCGATGAGAGGCTGGGAGAGAAGTCCGAATCCATCCGGGCCAGAGTGGAGACGGCGCGCCAGGCTCAGTGGAAGCGTTTTGAGGGAACCCGGCTCACCTGCAATGCCGATATGACGCCGATCGAGATTCGTGATTTCTGCCAGACGGCACCGGAGGCGCAGAATCTTCTTCAGGCAGCAGCCAGACAGCTTTCCCTCTCCGCCCGCTCGTTCCATCGCATTCTCAAGCTGTCCCGGACTATCGCTGACTTTGAAGGCGCGGAGGTCATCAGCGCCGGCCATCTGGCCGAGGCGCTGCAATACCGGCCGCGGCAGATGGGGTAGCGCGAAGTGGCCTCAATAACCATTATGTTTTCGAGCCATTCAAATCCGGGGCTTCTTATCGCTCAGGGTGGGTTTGATGTTCTCCAGACATTCAGCGTCTTCGCCGATCGGCAGGGTGAAGCTGAATCGAGAGCCCTTACCCTCCTCGCTCTCCGCCATGATCGCACCCTCGTGGAAATTGATTATCTCTTTACTGATGGCTAGCCCCAGGCCGCTGCCGCCTCTTCTGCGAGCCACACCGCTCTCCAGCCGATAGAATCGTTCGAAGACTTTTCCCAGGTATTGGGATGGGATGCCAATGCCTTGATCGGTAACGCTCACCATAATATCACGGTTCGCCCTTTGCCCCTCCAGCCTGATACGCGTACCTTTCTCAGAATAGGAAGCAGCGTTTTGAACCAGGTTGATGATAACCTGCCCGATGCGTACTTCGTCGGCATAGATTGGGGGCAGATCGAGAGCAACATCGATTTCCAGTTGATGCTCTCTGGTAATGCCTTTCAACTTGTCTGCCAGCTGGTTGATGATGGAGGATATCCTGCACTTCGTTTTTTCCAGTCGCAGGGTGCGTGTTTCCAGTTGCGACATATCCAGAAGGTCATTGACCAGGTGAACCAGGATATCCGACTCTTTGTTGATCACTTCCAGAAACTCCTTTTGGGTTTCCGGGGGCCATTCCACATCCGCTTGAACCAGGGTGCTCGCCAGCCCTTTGATGGCAGTCAAAGGGGTGCGCAGCTCGTGGGAAACACTGGCCAGCAGCGCTGTCTTCAGACGATCGGCTTCTTCCATGGCCTTGACCCTGGCTGTTTCTTCTTCCGCCCGTTTTCGATCCGTGATATCCGAGGTCAAACCATAGAAAAATCGCTTGCCGTCTTTTTCGAAGGCGTTGACAGCCCTGGCATATAACCATACCCATTGCCCGTCCTTTTTCTTGAACCGGTGCTCGATGGCAAAGAAAACCCCTTTCTCCTCCAGTGCCTCAAGGGCGTTTTTTGCTTTCTGGCGGTCGTCAGGATGGATGCTCTCCAGCCAAATGCGGGCTCCGTTCAGAAGCAGTTCTTCTGGCGTATACCCATGGATTGCCTGTGCGCTTGGGCTGATGAAAGCGATTCCCTTTCCCTGCTCTCCGATCCACACGGTGTCCGGGTTGTTATTAACCACGGTACGGTATTTTTCCTCGCTCTCTCTTAGCGCTGTCTCTGCCCGTCTGCGCTCAGTGATATCTCTTACAACAAGGATGGCTCCCCGTTCTCCATTCTCACGCTCAATTACCTGGCAACTGGCCTCAACGCAGATGGGATGGCCATCAGTGTGAACACCGTCAAGCGATGCCAATCTGGCGAATCCGTCGCTCACAGCCTTCTGGTAGAGCGCGCTCAACTCGGCCTGCTTAGGCGCAGAAAAAGTGCGCGGTATTGCGAAGTGCTTGCCTACTGCCTCTTCTTTTCGATAGCCGAAAATAGCCCCAATCTTGTCGTTGGCGTCAAGGATAGTACCTCTTTCATCGAGATAGAGAATACCATCGTTGGCATTCTTAAAGATGGTTCTGAACTTCTCCTCGCTGGCCTTGAGCCGTTTCTCCATCTGGCAGCGGTATTGGGTGATCTCGATGGCAATGCGCAGGTCACGGTCCTCAAACGGTTTGCTGAGATAGGCTCCTGGAGTTGTGGCCTTTGCCCGCTCCAGGGTCTTCTCATCGGAATAGGCGGTGAGGTAGATGACGGGGATATCCCATCGATCATGGATGCGTTCGGCGGCCTCTATCCCGTCCATCTGGCCCTTTAGCCGGATGTCCATAAGGATCAGGTCCGGGAGGGTTTCTCCGGCATATCGGATGGCGTCCTCTCCGGTATGGGCGACGGAGGGGACATCATAGCCCATGTGCTTGAGCCGGTTCTGGATATCCTTGGCGACGATCGCCTCATCTTCAACCACAAGAATTCTCAGTGATGGCATACTACGCTCCTTGCTTCCAGCCCTGCTCTGGAATGCTGATTCGGAATAGTGTTCCGCCCCGTCGTTCCACTTCCATTGTGGCCCCTAATTGATTGGTCAGGCTGCTGACCAGTTGCAGGCCCAGTGTCCTCGTGTTTCGGTAATCGATGTTCTCCGGTAATCCAATGCCGTTATCGGCCACAAGAATAATCAGCTCGTGGGCGTTATTGGTTCCAAGCTCTATTTTGATCTCGGGCCAAAGGTCTTCTTCGCGGGACCCTTGCCATCCCTCGGGGAAGGCGTATTTGATCGAATTGGTGATGAGTTCGTTGATCATCAAACCGCAAGGCACGGCTGCATCGATGCCGAGAAAGAGTCCCTCCCCTTGAATATCCAGCCGAATCCCTTGGGTTTTGCCGACGTAGGAATGCAACAGATTGCCCGTGAGTTCCCGGACGTAGTTGCGGAAATCGATCTGGGCCAGGTTGCCGGACCGATACAGTTGTTCGTGAATCAGGGCCATGGAGCGGACGCGCCTTCCGCTATCCTCGAACATGGCGCGCGAAGGTTCATCCTTGAAGCTGTCTTTTTGCAGGTTCAGCAAACTGGAGATGATCTGGAGGTTGTTCTTCACCCGGTGATGGATTTCCTTCAGCAACACCTCTCGTTCGTTGATGCGGCCTTCCAGCGCTGTGTTGATTTCCACCAGTTGCTGGGTGCGGTCCTCCACGCGTTTTTCAAGCTTGTTCCTCGCCTGGTTCAATTCTTCGTTGGCGCCGGAGAGCTCTTTCGTCCTCTCGGCCACCTGCTGTTCCAACCCGGTGCTGTATTGTTGAAGTTCCTTTTGTGATTGCATCAGATTTGCCGTCATGGCGCTGAATGCCCTCGAAAGATCGCCCACTTCATCCTTGGCTGCTATGGACACATCAATGCTCCAGTCTCCTTTCATGATGCGCTCGGCGCCCTGGCGCAATCTCATGATGGGGGCGGATATTCTGCGCGATAGAAAGAAGGCCAAAGCGATCCAGAACCCGAGCAATGTCAGCATCGCCCACAACATTTTGCGAGTCAAATCCGTTACCGGTTCCAGCACCTCCGATCGGCTTTTCTCCACGGCTATCACCCAGGGTGTGCCTGGCAGCCGATGGTAAACGCCGAACACCTTGGTTCCCAGGTAGTTCTCCCGCGTAATGGCTCCGGTTTCCTCAACTTCCCCGAAGCTTTCGGGCAGAACAACCGACTGGCGGAGCATCGCATCCTCAACGAACAGCGAGGGCGTCAACATATAGCCTTCTTCGTTTATCAGATATACTTCACCGGTATCTCCCAGTCCCCTGCGGTCGGCGGCGATTGAACAGAGTTCATCCTCACCCCCAAGATACACCATGACCCCTTTTAACGTCTTCCTATTCGGATCCGAATAAAATGGGGCCGATACCGCCAATACGAAATCGCGGCTGTCTTCATAAAGAGCGACGTTGCCGACATAGGTTCCTTCCTTGCCTTTGAGATAGACGTCGTTTTGGGTCATATCGCCCTGAGCCCAGTCGATCTTACTTAAATCAACCTTGCTGAAGTCAATCTCCGGGATACTGATCTTACTCCAATCAACCCGGCTCAGATCAATCTTGCTCCAGTCAATCTTGCTGTAGTCGATTTTGCTCAAGTCGATCCTGCTATAGTCGATCTTGTTGTAGTCGATTTTGCTCCAGTCGATCCGGCTCAAATCGATCTGGGGCCAATCGATTTGGCTGTAATCCACCGCAGACCAGTCAATTTGAGCTGGATCAACCGCAGCCCAATCGATCTGGCTGTAGTCCACCCGGGTCCAATCTTCAGGATTGCCAGTCTCGGGATAAGGTTCGACCGGCCTAGTCTCAGGACGGAACGACGAGGCAACCACGATCCCATCCGCATTCAGATATAGCGCCTGCCAGACATATTTGTTGTTGGCGGTCATGTTCTGCATGATATAGCTGATCGCATCAAGATCATCAGGCTCAAAACCCAGATCACCGCTGCCGGATTGCATCACCGCTTGGTAAGCGCTGGACTGACTGGCCAGTAGTTCGATACTCTGCTTTTGATACTCTATCAGGTTCCGGATCGTCTGAGTCCTCGATTGCGCCAGGGCAGAGAGATTGTCCTTCGCCTGATCCTCCAGAGCATCGGTGGCCACCGTTCTTCCGATGAGAGTGCCGATGGTTGCTGTCAGTAAGACTGCGGTCAGGATCAATCCAAGTATTTTTGTCTGAATGCGCATTAGCTTGCCTCTAAGTTCATTTTCTCTCTGGATACAAGACCTTGCTGCTTGTTCCTGACGTCTCCGGCTCTACGGCAGAAAAGTAATCTGGAACGTTGTTCCGTTTTGGCGTTCAACTTCCAGCGTTGCCCCCAGTTGATTGGCCAGGCTGGTCACCAGTTGCAGGCCCAGTGTCTCCGTGTTTCGGTAGTCGATTTCCTCCGGCAACCCGATGCCGTTATCGGCCACACGGAGGGTCAATTCGTGGGAGTCGGTCATAAGCTCGATTTTGATCCCGGGCCAAACGTCTTCTCCGCAGGCATTCTGCCATCCCTTTGGGAAGGCGTATTTGAGCGAATTGGTGACGAGTTCGTTGATCATCAACCCGCAGGGTACCGCGGTATCGATGCCTAGGAAGATTCCATCTCCCCGGATATCCAGTCCAATTGCCTGGGTTCGGCCGTTATGGGAATGTAACAGGTTTCGACAGAGTTCACGGATGTAGTTGGTGAAATCGATCCGGGCCAGGTTCCCGGACCGGTACAGCTGTTCGTGAATCAGGGCCATGGAGCGGACGCGTCTCCCGCTATCTTCGAGCATAGCCCGCGAATCTTCATCTTTGACAGTTTCCTTTTGGAGATTGAGCAGGCTGGAGATGATCTGCAGGTTGTTCTTCACCCGGTGATGGATTTCCTTGAGCAACACTTCTTTCTCTTGAAGTGAGGCCTGTATCTTCTCCTCCGCCTGCTTGCGCTCGGTGATATCGCGCGCCGAAGCGATGACCGCTTTGGTTTGTCCGAGTGCGTCAAATTCGGGCACCAGCATCCAGTCATACCACCTGCCGTCAAGTTGAAATTCATGGCGACGCGCATCTCGGGATTGAAACACCTGCTCGATGGCATCTTTCCAAAGCAAGCACATATCCCCGGGAAAGCCGAGTTCCTGATGGGTTTTGCCGATAAACTCCTTCGGGGGTATTCCGATTATTTTCTCCACGACAGGGTTGGCATACAGGTGACGGTATTGTCGATCAAAACGCATAATAGTGTCGGTGCTGTTCTCCGCCAGAGCCCGAAATCTTTCTTCACTTCCCTGAAGCGCCGCTTCCGCCCGTTTTCGCTCGGTGATATCCCGCGAGAAGCAGAAGACGTGCAGCTTCCCATCGAATTCGGCGAAGTTGACGGTTATCTCCACGGGAATTGTAGAACCGTCCTTGCGCCGGTGTCTGCTTTCAAAAGTGGATGACTTCATTGCCAGCAGTTCTTGCGTCGAGGGCAATTTCCCTGTATCGATGTTGAAATCAGGATCGAAATCCTGCGCCGTCATTCCTATCATTTCTTCAGGGGTATAGCCTAGAGGTTGGCAGGCCTGATCATTGACGTAGAAAACCCGACCTTCACTGTCTATCCACCAGCAACCGATCGAAGCCCGATCGATGGCAAACTGGGTGAGCTTTAGCTTCTGTTCTGTTCGCTTGCGCTCGGTGATAT
>JAQTRE010000142.1 GCA_028711995.1 Dehalococcoidia bacterium
GTCTGCTTATGCCTGTGGTTCTCTCTGAACATCCCTTCACCTCAAGTCGAATAGCCTCAACTTGAGTCTATCGCATCCCAATATCAGCTTCAATACCAAGGCGCTACCTTTTTGCAGGAACGCCAGAATTTGTTTTCCTTCGGCATACATCCCTTTTCCCCGCTGGGACAGACTCCCTTTGTCATCCGGGGACATTTCTCACAGGCAATGCCACACACTCCAATCTTCATTTCAGCGCACCTTCATTGTCCTCGAAAGTGACTCCCCTGATCTTCGCATCCCTGGCGATCTTGTATGTTGAAGAGAACTCCAGCACCTGCCTTCCGTCCTCATCGCAGACAATCGCTTTGCCCTCCAGTATCCGGCCGTTTCGGCTCGCCACTTGAGCTTTGGCTGTGACTATGCCCTGCTTTACCGGATACAGGAATCCGGCTTTAAGATCGATGGTGGCAAAATGAGTTTCCGGAGGGAGCAGGCTCTTCATGGCCATTGCCACGGCAGTATCAGCCAGACCCACCAGCGCACCGCCGTGCAGCAACCCTCCACCCTGGGCAAAATCCAAGAGGAACGGCATGGTAAGGGTGGCCCGCCCATCGACCGATTCGACGATGGTCATATTCAGCAGGCGCTCGAAGGGCGAACAGCTAATCCAGCCTTCCATGGTGAATTGATGCGGTCCGGTAGACTGATCCAATGGATCCTCGCTTCCCTATGCAAAATCTCTGCGATAGACTGACAATGTGATATTTGATGTGATTCCCACACGAACGGGAATACAGACAGAACTTATTAATGCCACAGAGTTGATTGTAAAACACCCGGTATCAGGCTTCCTCCACCAAGACCAATCTGACGAAATCGCTCTTGACTCTGGCCTTATGCTTGTCGACCTCGCCGGGTTCGATGAATATCCCGTCGCCCGGCCGGAACTCGATCATTGTCCCATTGAAATCGATCTCCATCTCTCCTTCAAGGAGATACCCGATGTGCCCTTTGAGACACCAATCCGGTTCGACAAAGCCTTGAGCGAATTCCACCAGCCGCAGTTTGCGCCCATTCTGCTGGTGAGCTTTGAATCTGACTCCAGTAATCGCCGATTCCCATGGCATCGATTCGAAGGAGACCTTACGCTTTTTCATACCCTAGTTGGATCGATTCAACGAGTCGATAATGGGCCGTATCGAGGCTGGCAACCAAGTATTGCTTCCCATTGCAGCGGCTTTGTCAAAGTGCCCCAGCGCTTCCTGGGGGCAATTCTCCTTCAGACTGATCAGCCCCAGGAAATAGTGTGTGACGGCGGCGTATATCTTCGGCCGGGGCATCCCCAGCAATCGCATAAACTCAGATTTGCTCTCTGGGAGCTTCCCATTGTAGTACGCCAGAGAAGCCACTGTGCTGCGCAGCACGCAATTAAGGCCCTGATTGTTGGTTTTCGGGGTAAGCCACTCCGAGTGATGTGCGCATATCTCATTGGCTTCATCGATTCTGCCCAGGGAAAGTGTACTGAGAAGAAAATTGTTGTAGTAAACCGCTTTGACCACTCTGGGAAATGGCGCCGGATCGATCGACTTCAACAAATTGACTGCAGCGGCCCATTCTCCCTTGTAGTACAGCCCCGTGGTTTTATTGACTAGCAGAGTGGTGCGATATCCGCCATGCTTGGCATTGGCGATGTCCTTGTCCATTTCTCCAATGAATCCACTGATATTACCCTCTTGCAGCAGTAATCCAACGAATCTGGATCTTTTTGACCATCTTCTGGTCGTCATAAAAGCAGAAATGAAAAGGGCAATCGAGACCGTAGCGAAAATCGCAGCAACAACCACCACAACTATCATCTCGTCTCCTCCTCAAGTTACGGATCAAGCACCTCTCTGCCGAACCCGATTCGGCAGATGTAAGGATGATATGTTCCCCAGTGGCCGGTACCTAATTAAGCACCTCCGATTGCGTGCGCAGGATACTCGCTACCGGAGACTTGGGAGTCAGGGGGCTGAGCATAACTCAATCAGGGCCTCCTTAGCATAAATTCGTCTAATTCGAATTGCGCCCCTCCCGGAGAAACATGTTTGTATGAAGGTGTACCAAAGCGGATCGATTTGCCGAGCAATTGCCGAGTAGTATAACACAGATTGCTGGCTTTTGCAGCAGCCACGCGCCCCATTCATTTGCTTTCCGGCACTACTTGCCTTATACTGTATGCAGGTCACTCGGTGATCAAAATAAACAAGTTCAGCAGTCTCTGCTTCTGTCAACCGCCTGAGCCCCGCAAGCTCCCCTTTGGCATCCGCTTGGCTTCTGAAAAAAGGACAGCTCTTGAGTTTCAACCAGTTCAATCTAGATCCACGCCTGCTTCCCGGCATTGCCCGCGCAGGCTACACAACGCCGACGCCCATTCAGTCGGCGGGCATCCCCGCGGTTCTCTCAGGGAAAGACATCATTGCGACGGCACAGACAGGCACCGGCAAGACTGCCGTTTTCGTCCTGCCGATTCTGCACAAGCTTCTCGCCCGACAGCGCGGCAACACTCGGGCGCTCATCGTCACGCCAACACGCGAGCTGGCAGAGCAGATCAACGACACCATTTGTGAACTCGGCGCAGGGATGAAAATCCGTAGCGCGACTATCTACGGCGGAGTTGGTGCAGCGCCTCAACTCAAGGCCCTGCGCGAAGGAGTCGATATTCTGGTGGCCTGCCCCGGACGACTGCTGGATCACATCGAACACCGTCATGCCAACCTCTCGGCGTTGGAAGTGCTGGTGCTGGATGAGGCCGACCGCATGTTCGACATGGGATTCCTACCGTCGATACGCAAAATCATGAGCCATATTCCCAAAGAGCGACAGACGCTGATGTTTTCCGCAACATTCCCGCCGGAGATCGAGTATCTGGCAGCCCAGGCACTCCATAATCCTCAAAAGATATCCATTGGACTGGAACGCCCGGTGGAGACCGTTACACATGCGCTTTTCCCGGTATCGCAGAACCTCAAGACGCCGCTCTTGCTGGAGCTTTTGAAGCAGACCGATACCGAATCGGTGCTGATTTTCACCCGAACCAAACATCGCGCCCAGCGACTGGCGGAGCAGATCGAGCGAACCGGTCGCAAAGTGACCAGCCTGCACAGTGACCGCTCCCAGGGCCAGCGGCAATCCGCTCTGAATGGATTCAAGGACGGCAGATATCAGATCATGGTTGCCACGGATATTGCCGCGCGCGGTCTGGATGTGGAGAGCATCTCGCACGTCATCAACTACGATATGCCGGATACTCCCGATGCCTATATTCACCGCATCGGCCGCACTGGAAGAGCTGAGCGGACGGGCGATGCGTTCACGCTGGCAACTCCCGAAGACGGCACGATGGTGCGGACTCTGGAGAAAATTATGGGCCAGAGTCTACCGCGAGAGACCCTGCCGAGCTTTGATTATGGTCCGCCCGTACTCACCCGAGAAGTCCCCGTTGGCGTTCCGGCTCGCACATCGCAGCAGAGAAGCGCCGGATATCGGCCCCAGTCAACAGGCTGGCGATCCGTACGGATCAAGAGATAAGCAAACAAGCAGCGATCAAAAGGCAGGTTGGCCGACATCGGCCAACCTGCCTTTTCTGTACCTGGCCCCGACGATTTTTATTTTTATGCTCCAATTCTCTCTAGGCTATCTTTCCCCTATTTGAATCCGCATAGGAGACTCTCACATGAACTCCCCCTAACCCCCTCTTTTCGAAAGAGGGGGCAGCGTAAAAGCGCTGGGGGCGTTACACACTGGACATTCGGTTGTGGCTTCACAGTCAAGCAGGTATAATCGGAATCGATGAAAGTGAGCGAGTTGGGCGAATTCGGGCTCATCGAAATGCTGGCCCGGATTATCGAGTCTGAAGGGGCAGGACACCATCCCGATCTGCTGATTGGCATCGGCGACGATACGGCGGCATGGGAGGGTGGAAATTCTATCCAGCTTAGCACAACCGACATGCTGGTGCAGGATGTCCACTTCACGCTTGATAGGATCACTGGGCGCGATCTGGGTTGGAAATCCCTGGCGGTGAACATCAGCGATATCGCTGCCATGGGCGGGATTCCCACCAGCGCCATGATCTCTCTGGGGCTGCCGTCAGATACTGAAACAGAGAAAATCACCGAGCTCTACCAAGGCATGGCTCAAATTGCCCGTCGATTCGATATGGCCATCATCGGCGGCAACATCACTCAAGCACCCCAGTTGATCATCAGCCCCAGCGTCATCGGAAAAGTGGCAAAGAACAGAATGCTCACCCGTTCGGGAGCCAAACCCGGCGACCTGATCGCGGTTACCGGACACCTGGGCGCTTCAGCAGCCGGACTTAGAATGCTGAAGGAAAACCTCTCGCTAGATTCTCAGGTATCATCGACTCTCAGCGAGGCGCATTTTCGACCCGTTCCCCGCGTGGCGGAAGGACAGGCGCTGGCCCGAGGAGGTGTGAAGGCGGCAATCGATATCAGCGACGGCCTGATCGCCGACCTCGGCCACATCTGCGAGGCTAGCAAAGTGGAAGCCACCATTCGACTGAGAGACATACCTGTCCATCCGGCAGCCAAAGCCGCTTTCGGCGAGAAGGCTCTGGAGCTGGCGCTGAGCGGCGGAGAGGATTACGAACTGCTATTCACCGCTCCGTCCGAGGTGATCCGCGGCCTGAGGGCAGAGCAAGCTGTGCCCCTACATTTTTCGGTCATCGGGGAAATCAAACAAGGCAAGCCGGGGAAGGTGAACCTGATCAATGAGAACGGAAAACAAGTCCGGTATAAAAAAGGCGGGTGGGACCATTTTAACCCGTAGGGGCACGTTGAAACGTGCCCCTACAATGCGTACATGTTATGTCAATAATACATTTCAAGATAATCAGCAAAACCCCGGAGCAAACCCGCGAGATCGGTGCCGATCTCGGCAAACTGGCGGAGAAAGGCGACCTGATCCTGCTGGTGGGAAACCTGGGGGCGGGCAAGACCTGTTTTTCCCAAGGCCTCGCGCAGGGGATAGGATTCTCCGGCTATGCATCGAGTCCCTCATTTGTCCTGGTGAGAGAATATCAAGGAAGGCTCAAGGTCTACCACATCGATTTCTATCGACTCGACGACATTGAAGAGATCGAGGGAATCGGGATGGAGGAGTATCTCTCCGGCGATGGCGTCTGCGTGATAGAATGGGCCGATAAGGCCCCGGGACTATTCAGGCAGAATCATCTCCTGATTGAGTTCGAGCATCTTCAAGCACCAGAAGAACGGCAACTCCGATTCGAAGCCCGCGGCCAAAGATACACCAACCTGTTGAGGAAATTGGAAGGAAAATGGAACTTACCATAGATACCTCTACGAATATGGCCGGAGCGGCTCTCTCAGACAAAGGGCGGGTTCTGGCAGATTTTACCTGGCAGACCGACCAGAACCATACTGTGGAGCTGATTCCCAGAGTGATCTATCTCCTCCAATTGCGCCGGGCAGATATCCACGATACCACAGCAATCATCGTGGCCAAGGGGCCGGGCAGCTTCAATGGATTGCGTGTGGGGCTCTCCACTGCCAAAGGGCTGGCTTTCGCTCTCGGAATCCCGCTGGTGACCATCAGCACACTCGAGGCCATCGCGTTCTCTCATGCCGATGCAGTCTTCCCCATTTGTCCGATGATGAATGCCGGGCGCAGTGAGATCACCGCCGCCACATTTGAGACCCGAAGCGGCAAGTGGGAGAGGATTGTGCCGGAGCACATTACCACCATTGAAGAATTGAGCGCCGCAATAAGAGAACGAACGCTGTTCTGCGGTGAGATTAATCCCGAAACATCAGCCCGTCTCAAAAAGGAACTCGGTGATAACGCTGTGTTCCCGGAGAGACCTCCGGCGCTTCGCCGGATCAGTTGCCTTTGCGAGTTGGGATGGCGTAGAATCGAATCGGGCGATCTGGATGACGTTCGAACCGCCCAACCCCTGTATTTGAAGAAGCCCTCAATCACCATCCCGAAAAAGAGGAGGCACGATGCGATGTCCGATATGCGGCCGGGAGTCCAGTGACGAGAGTGAACTGATGGCCTGCCTTACCAGTCACATGCAACAGGAAGTAACCAAACAAGCCAAAGAAATGCAGCGGGTCTACCTGATGATGATGGCCAGCCAGTTGACCATGGCCTGCGTCAGCACGCACAGCACGCCAAAGGATGTGGTAAGCACATTCGGCGAGGTCTATGGCATGCTGGAGACTCTCACCGGCAAAGCCGACGTGACGGGTGAGATCGAAGACTGGCTCAAGAAGCACCGCCCCGAATCCGAACAAGGCTAATCTTCACTAATTCTGAGAGGAGCCAAGAGATGGAGAGAACACTGGTACTGGTTAAGCCGGATGCGATGCAGAGAGGGCTGACGGGAGAGATCATCTCCCGGCTGGAGCGGAGGGGACTCAAGATCGTTGGCATGAAGCTTCTGCAGATGAACGAGAGCCAGGCCAAAAAGCACTACGCTGACCACGAGGGCAAACCATTTTACAATGGGCTGATAGCATACATCACTTCGGCGCCCATTATTGCCGCCGTCCTTGAAGGGACCAGAGCAGTGGAAGTGGTCCGAAATACCATGGGCGCAACCAGCCCGGTTAACGCTAACATGGGAACCATCAGAGGGGATCTGGCGTTGGAGACCGGACGCAATCTGGTGCACGGGTCAGATTCTCTGGAGAATGCGGAGAAGGAAATCAGTCTGTTTTTCTCGCCGAAGGAAATCCTCTCCCATCAGCGGGATATCGACAAATGGATCATAGAATCTTGAGCACCGGTGAGCCCGTGCTCCACATTTCCTCGAGCGTATAGAACTGCCGCTGCTGAGGGCTGAAAATGTGAGCGACCACATTGCCGATGTCCACGATCATCCAGCCGGAACTGACGCTGCCCTGCTGCCGCCGGGGAGTGATATGTTCTTTGGCCAGCGAGTCGTCAATCTCATCGCAGATGGCTTGAATCTGACGATCGCTCTCGCCATTACAGATAACGAAATAGTCCGCGAAACTACAGACACCCTGAAGATCAAGCAACACGATATCAGTGGCTTGCCTCTCCAAGGCCGCATCCACTATCTTCTTAGCAATCTCTAACGTCTCCAGGAAAGGGTCCCTCCTTTATCGCAGATTACGCCTTTGCGATAATTATAGCACAGTTACCTATATCTTATGCTTATCGATTACTCCCGATGGTACAATGTGCTGTGCAGAAACGCGACAGGTCGCAATACCCCCTTGCAGTAGAAATCGATCTGCCCTTTGGGCTCATCTTGTGTTGGAAGAGAGGTTCTGCTCGGTTTTGGTTGACATGTTTTTTCACAGCCTCTATACTCACAATCAGGATAGAGACGATGCCTTAGAATTGCTACAGTCGTCCTTTTAAGCCAATGAAGCGGATGATACTGGGTTT
>JAQTRE010000143.1 GCA_028711995.1 Dehalococcoidia bacterium
GGCAATTTCACCGTTTGTATAGCCCTGGGCAGCCATGTGCAACACCTCTCTATCTCTTGCAGTCAACGTCTCATAAGGTTCCAGAGTAGCCTGTTCGGTGGACCGAGTGTAGACTTCTATGGCGCGTTCCGAGAGGGGTGGACTGAGATAGCGATGGCCGCTGGCCACGGCGCGAACGGCGTCTGCCAGTTCGCTTGAGCTGGACTCTTTGAGAACATAGGCTTCCGCCCCGGCGCGGAGGGCTTCAATGACGTACCCTTCGCTTCCATGCATTGAGAGAATGACCACATGGGTTCCTCGCAGGCGCTTCTTGATTTGACGCGTGACCTCGATTCCATTCATATCCGGCATCATCAGATCCAGGACCATAACATCGGGTCTCAACCGCTCTGCTAGTTGGCATGCTTCTGCACCAGTCCCGGCCTCTCCAATTACCTCAAACTCCTCTTCCTCCTGCAATAATGCTTTTAGCCCCTCTCTCAAAACGCGGTGGTCATCGGCTAGTATCAGCGTGATCTTTTTCATTTCCTGCCTCTCGATTCCCTGGCGGCTCCACAAGCGGCAATTCAGCCGTAATGAGCGTCCCATTTCCCGGAGACGTCTCGATTATCAGGGTGCCATCCAGCAGTAGTGCTCTTTCTTCCATACTGCTCAACCCGATAGTATTCTGGAAGTGCCGGGCGCTTGGGTCGAAGCCGCGGCCATGGTCCTCCACCCAGACAACAAGTTTGCTCTCTTCCGCCCATACCCGGACTATTGCCTGATCTGCTCCGGAGTGGCGAATAACGTTGGTCAGCGCTTCTTGCATGATGCGATAAGCTGCAGTAGCGATCTCCGGTGGAAATTGCCGGTTTAGCCCGGAGTGTTTGAAATCGATCTCTAAACCGGATCGAGAGCCCAGCCGTCCGATGTGCCAGATCAGCGTTGGCAGCAGCCCAAGATCATCCAGCATGCTTGGACGCAGTTCAGAGGAAAGGTCTCGCAGCTGTGTGATGACTTCGTGGGTCACTGTCTCTGCTTCGTTCAGGATCTTTTTCACCCGTCCGGCGGGCGCTTTGATGGCATTGTCAATCAGCAGTTTGACAACCGTTAGGGACTGGCCGATTTGATCGTGCAGTTCACGCCCGATGGTCCGGCGTTCCTCTTCTTGTACCTGGATCAGACGGCGCGAAAGAGCGCGCAGTCGCTCTTCCAATCGCTTTCTTTCGGTTACATCCTGGGTGGTGCCCACCATTCGGATGGGCTTGCCATCGTCATCGAAAGTTACTTCTCCCTCTGCGTGAACCACTCCCTCGGTGCCGTCCGGTCTGACGAAGCGATAGTCAAGACCATACCCCGTGCTTGACTGCAACGCTTCAGTGATGGCCTGGCGAACTCTGGGGCGATGTTCGGGATGGACATGATCCAGCCCCGCCTCAAAAGTCGCCGGGATTTGGCTCTGTGTCAGACCGAAGATGCGGTGGATTTCGTCCGAGTACCAAAGAACATTGGCGATGATATCCCATTCCCAGTTTGCCAGGTGAGCGATGCGTTGCGCCTCGGCCAGACTGGCTTCACTCCGGCGCAATGCCTTCTCTACCCGCCTGCGCTCACGTCGGCTCTCTGCCTCGCCCAGTTCTCTGGCGATGGCCGGGACCAGACGCTTGAGGCTTCCCTTGACGATGTAGTCATGAGCGCCTGCCTTCATGGCCTCCACGGCAATATCCTCGCCGATTTGACCGGAGACAATAACAAAAGGGACATCCAGACCTTTTTCGCGCAAAATCCCCAGAGCTTTCAGGCCGCTGAAGCCGGGCATAACGTAGTCGCTGAGGACGATATCCCATTGCTGCGCTTCCAGCGCAGTCTTCATCTCATCGGCAGTTTGAACTCGTGTGTAGCTTGGTTCATAGCCGCCTTTGCGAAGCTCTCTCAGCAGTAAAAGAGCATCATCTTCGGAATCCTCAATGATCAAGACTCTGAGTGGCTGATTCATCTAATCTCCTTTGGCGGTTAGGGGAGGAGGCTCGTTCAGCAGGAGCCAGTATGACCCCAACT
The DNA here is from genome assembly GCA_028711995.1 of Dehalococcoidia bacterium. Taxonomy (NCBI): domain Bacteria; kingdom Bacillati; phylum Chloroflexota; class Dehalococcoidia; species Dehalococcoidia bacterium. Next base: position 2,038 of record JAQTRE010000143.1, read on the forward strand.
GTCTTACCACCTCAGTGAACTGGTTGAAACTTATCGGTTTGCGAATATAACTGTTGGCCCCCAGTCTATAACCTTCTCCCATATCTCTCCGCTCTCTTGAGGAGGTGAGAATGACCACCGGCAGAAGCCTTGTCTTTTCATTGGCGCGGATGCGCCGAAGCACTTCCAGCCCATCCATTTTGGGCAGTTTCAAATCCAGCAGAATCAAATGAGGCATAGCCTGTAAAGGATCGCGACCGGAATAGGCGCCCGTGCGGAAAAGATAGTCAAGGGCTTCAATTCCGTCTCCCGCCACCACGAGCTTGCTGCCAATATTGGCTTTCCTGAGAGCGCGCTCCGTCAGCATAACATCGTCGGGGCTATCCTCAATCAGCAGAATGACTTTCTCTTCCACACCCCATCTCCTTTTTTCTCATGAAGCTCTGTCCTGAAAGTATCTTTGTGCTCTCTTTTCTTCGAATCCCGACTCGTCTAACCTGCGATGTAAAACATGTTCAGCAGAGACTTCTCAAATTGTGCCTTCAGGGAACCGTGAAGTAGACTGTAGCGCCCTTTCCCATCTCTGCTTCAGCCCAGACCTGGCCGCGGTGGCGGCTGATGATGCGCTGCACTGTGGCCAGCCCGATTCCGGTGCCGGGGAACTCACTGGCGGAATGCAGGCGCTGGAAAGGCTTGAATAGTTTATCGACATAGGCCATATCGAAACCGGCTCCGTTATCGCGCACAAAATATGTTTTCCTTCCTCTATGTTCCGTGATACCCACTTCTATTTTCGCCCTGGGAGTCTTGCCGGTGAATTTCCAGGAATTCTGGATCAGATTTTCCAGCGCCACCTGAAGCAGTTGTCTGTCTCCTCTGACTCGCATCTCAGGAGCAATAAGCACTTTCACACGTCGCCAGGGTTCCGTTTCTCTCAGTCCGGCAATGATTGAATTTGCCATCTCGCTGAGGTTCATCGGCTGGCGCTTCATTTCGCTGCGGCTTACCCGGGATAACCGAAGCATATCATCGATCAACTGTCCCATCAACTGGCTTGCGGCCTGGATTCGTTTCAGATAGTCCTTCCCGGTATCGTCCAGCTTTTCTGAATAGTCTTCAAGTACGGCAAGACTGAAACCCTCCATGCTTCTGAGAGGGGCACGCAGGTCATGCGAAACGGAATAGGCGAAGCTCTCCAGTTCCCGATTGGCAGCCTCCAGTTCATCTGCACGCAGCAGCAGGTTCTCGTTCAAACGTGTAACCTCTTCCTCTGCCCGCTTGCGCTCGGTGATATCCTGCACCGTGCCGAATCCGCCTGTGAACATACCCTCCTCATCAAAGTCTAGAGCGGCATTTTCATGGATCCACTTCACTTCATTCCCCACGATGATTCGGTGCTGGATGTCATAGTCCTTGCCTTCAAGGGCCTCTGTCCACTCACGGTCAACGTATTCCCGATCCTCCGGATGAATGTGCGAGAAGAATGTCTCAAAGGTCATTGGCGTTCCCTCGGGGATGCCGAAGATGCGGTAGGTCTCCCCGGACAATTGGAATTGGTTGGACTGGATATCCAGGTGCCAACTGCCGGTATGGGCCACCTCCTGAGCATGGGCGAGATCGTGCTGGCTCTCTCTTAGCTCTCTGGTGCGCTCCTGCACACGCATTTCCAGTTCCTCATGCACTTTTAGCAGTGCTACCTGGGCTTGCTTCTGCTCAGTGATGTCAATGATCATCTCCAGGATCAGGGGCGAACCATCGGTATCGATGAAGGGAAAGGCGTAAGCATCCATGACACTGGAGCCGTCCGGCGTGGCAGTCTCCCATCGATGGGGATTGCCGGTTTCAATCACCTTGAATGCTCGGCAAAACTCGCACGGTTCTGTGCGCCCGAAACGAAACTCATAGCAGCACCGGTCGAGGGACTCGCCGAGCCTTTGGCGAAAAGACCGGTTGGCAAAGGCAAAATGATAATCGGGCTTCAACAGGCATATCATCACCGGCAGAGTTTCGAGGACGCTATAGAGACGCTGGCGTTCGGTTAGAACCTCTTGTGTTCGCTTTTTCACGCGCTCTTCGAGTTCACTGTTTATATTTATTAATGCTTCTTCAAGCTCCTTGCGCGCAGTAATGTCCTGGCCTTGAGCAATTGTGGCAACCACGGTCTTGCCATCAGAAGCATGGATATTGGCTGAGTTCCATAACACGGTACGGATGGTTCCATCACTGTGTCTGATTGGTAGTTCAACCGCTTCCCACCTTTCCCCCGCAATGGCCCTGCGAATCTCCTCCAGAGATTGGGTCATGCTCTCTTTGGGGAACAGAATGCCCAGTTTTTTTCCTATAGCCTTATCAGCGCTCCGGCTCGTGAGCCGTTCAAAGGCATGGTTGAAGCGGGTGATGTGGAATTGCGGATCCCAGACGACGATGGGAGCATTGGCAGAGTCGAGCAGATTATTGAGGTAATCACTGGTTTCGCGCAGCGCTTCCTCCACTCGTTTGAGATCAGTGATGTCCTTGCCATAGATATTGATATCCCCAGCCGCCGCGATTGGGGCGAAGGTTAGGGCAAAGACCTGGTCCCCGCAGTCGGCTTCAACGCTGGTGTCGGAGTCGGAACGGAGGGAATCCGAGGCAATCTTGCCGTACTCGACGGGCAGATATCCGCCGACTTGACTCTTCCAGAAGTCGAGCAGCGGCAAACTGGCTTCGTTGGCATACAGAATAGTGCTGTCGCTGTTAACCCGGAGTACAGGGTTGGGGTTCTCGCTGGTAAATCTGGCTAGCCTCTGGATTTGGTCTTCCGCTTGCTTACGAATGGTGATATCATGCGAGACGTTTGCCAAATAGAGTATCGCCCCGGTCTTCGGGTCGGTGATGGTGAAAGTCCGTGCATGGACGTCGGTGAGCTTGCCAGTCTTGAAATTGCGGTATTGGAGATCACCCGCCCATTGGCCGCTCCTCATCAGATTCGATAGCACTTCATGGCGTATTTTCTTCCTGAAGTGAGCGGGGATGATCTCAAAGATATTCACCTTTTTAGATTTTTCCGGGTCGATGCCCACCATCTCGGCACCTGCTTCGTTAAGAAAGACAATCGTTCCATCGGGGGTGGTCAGGCCTACCAGTTCCTGACTGTATTTGACGATGGCTGCCAGCTTCTGTAGGTCCTGTTCGGTGTTGACCCGTTCGGTTACATTCTTTATATATGAGAGGACTCCATCGATCCGGCCTTCTGAATTGTGCCTGGGAACATAAGTGTTCTCTAAATACTGGAGGTCTCCATCGCGGGAAACCATCGGAACAGTAACGTGTTCAGGACTTCCGCTCTCAAGGACCCTTTGCTTGAGGGTGGTGATATTCAGGGCATCTTCTTTTGAGAAGATGTCGAAGTCTGTCTTGCCGATCAAGTCTTTCTCTGTCAGGCCCAGCGGAGGATTCACTATCAGGGTATAGCGGAGGTTTGAATCCTGTACCGAAAGATGGTCGGGGGTATTGGTGGTAAGGAACTTGAACTTCTGCTGGCTCTCCTGCAGGGCCTCCTCAGCGAGTTTCATCGCCGTCATATCCACTGATGCAGTGCCGACTCCGATGATTTCTCCCGTTTCGTTTCGGATCGGTTTCAGATAGAGGTCCAGGAATAGCCGTTTCCCGTTGGCGGTGATCCAGCGCTGTTCGCGTATTTCCACCCCGGTCTCCATGATCTGACGTTTGAGAGAGATCAGGTGAGCGGCATCTTCAGGTGCAAAGACATCGATGTCCAGCTTACCGATAACGTCTGGTGCGTTAACCGAACGCTGATTGTATGCCCAGAGAACGCGCAGGTTTCGGTCCTGGGTGGCGATTGAGACAGGGGCGCTCTGGAGTGTCAATCGGAAGCGACGCTCGCTCTCTTTCAGGGCTTCTTCCGATTGCTGGTGCTGGGTGATATCCTGAATCTGTGCGAGATAGCCTCTCTGAGTTTCACGGCCCTTACTCAGAGGCACGATGACCACGTCGAGGTGAATGATTCCCGCTTTGCTTGTTTGGTGTAGACCGTGCTTCCTGACTTGCTCAAAGTCAAGGGGAACCCGAAGTTGCACTGTCTCTCCGTGCCGCAGCTTGAACTGCATCTCATCGGGCAGATTGGGATTGCCAAAGAGATCATATCCTTGCAGTTCTGTCTCAGAAGCTCCAAAGATGTCTAGGCAGGCTTTGTTGGCCATTTTCAATCTGCCGGCCGCATTGTAAAGTTGAATTCCCACGGGGGAATGTTCGTAGATGCTTCTGAATTGTTCTTCTCTCGTGATCAACGCCTCTCTGATTGCCTTGTGTTTGGAGTTTTCAACAAACTCCCATTTGCCCTCCTGTTTAATGAGGGCAAAGTCATGGTGGCGCAGGACGTCGATGATCTCGATGGCATTGCATTTATCCATGCAGTAAGAGCACAGGGCAAGTATCCGATATTTGCCGATGACGTTATTTATGGCTGCTTCATAGTCAGTGAAATCTTTCCAGTCCTTCTTTTCCAGCCAGATGGTATTTCCCGTTAGCCTAAAACCATCATAGCCTTTTGTCAGAGCCTGGTTGAGCTTATCAATGCAGTCGTTGAGTACGCGCTCGGAATTAAAATAGCCGTCCTTAACGTACCACTCGCTGTGTGAGAGTATCTCGATCTGGCCTTTTTCCAGGTATCGGTCAAAGTCAGGCATGGCTTTTGCCATTGCCTGACGGGCCTGCTGGTCGCCGAGGGGCTCAGCGGTGATCCACAGACAGAACTCATTGCTCTCTAATCCGGCTTTGAAGAAAGGGGCCAGGATATCCGCCAAGTCTTGCGAGGTCCGGTAGAATTGGCAAAAGTGGGTGCCCCAGGGGACGTCGCCGATGATATCCAATCCGCTTGTTCTGAGTCCGTCCGGCATCATTGTTGCTTCACTCTTCAAGTCTACTGCAAAGGATACGGGGTTTGTGCGGAACCAAGTCCACGAACGCTGATACCGGATTTTACTACTCATAAGCATGTGAGTCAAGTCGCATTGATCCCGAGATAAGTTACCTCTGATTAAGTCCCGAATCATGCGATAATAATGGCAGACTACTTCAAGGAGACCTGCCGTGATAAATGGACCCACATTTGCCAGCCTGGCCTATGACAATAAGAAGAAGAGGACTCGCCGGGAGAAGTTCCTGGAAGAGATGGATCGGGTGATTCCTTGGGATGAGTTATTGAAGATCGTTCGGAAGCGCTATCCGAAGAAAGGGAATGGTCGCCAGCCGATGCCATTGGAGCGGATGC
>JAQTRE010000144.1 GCA_028711995.1 Dehalococcoidia bacterium
CTAAATCCATGCTTACCAGTTTATTGATGGAATGCGTCATCTGAGCTTTGGAGATGGAGATCGCTCCACCGATTTCACGGCTGTGGAGGGACCCTTCTTTTTTTAGCAGTCTCATGATCATCAGATGGTGCAGGGAAATACCTGTACAACCCGCTTCCAGTGCCACCTCCAATATCTCTCGGCGGACATTCCGATGCATTATGGTGGGAGTCCGCACCATCGCCTCTATGACCCTGTTCAGCCGCTCATTCTCCATATCATTCCCAAAAGGGAAATTAGTTTGTCCAGTGAACCACTTACCTTGAACTAGAGAGGCTCTGATCAGGACTTAATCAAAATTTCCCTAGCGGGCGATTTGTCGTGGCTGCAATGGCTCAAGACCATCGCAGCGGATGCCATGCTTTCTCTGGCCACATCCTCAAGCGTCAGAATCCCAAAGAATTTTCCGTTTTGCACCACTGGCAGATAGGGAATCTTGTGATGGGCCATGATCTTGGCAGCTTCAAAGAGACTGGCCCCGAGAGAGACCTTCGGAGTGTCCGTGATCATCACGGATCGGGCAAATGCCTCCTGCGGATTTTGTGCCGAGGCTACGATACCGGAGACTATTGCCTTCTCAGTGATGATCCCCCGGAATTTGTCCTTCTCGCATACCGCCGCAAGATCAACACCACAGTCTCGCATCTTCTGAGCCACTTCCATGATAGAAGTGAAAGGAGAGATGACCAGTTGATTCGGTTCCAAGACTTCTGCTACCGTCGTCATGTTAACCTCCAATTCGCGAGTTCACGCACGTTGCCGGTTTCATGATGCGTGGTCCTCTGTGGTCAGAGAATACATAAGCTCTCTCATGTGCCCTGAGACTACCCCGTGTTTCTGCGGCAAGCCCAAGACAAAAGCAGGATGTCCCACTCAACTGTGGACCACAGTGAGACACCGAGAAATCTGGGACCTGGTTTTACTCAGTGAGGCATTTCCACACCGGGCTTAAGGTCCGTGCGATTTCGAGTTTTCCCGATCATCCAGATGTCTCACATGAGATCCTCAGCTAGCCTCTAATCCCGATGACATCCCTGATCCAGTTTCAGAAATCGTTCTTGTCACCGTTGCAGTGATCGGCAAATATCTCCTCTGACATCGCCATAAGCTGATCATAAAGCTCTTGCATGTCTCGATCATAAATGAGTTGCCTTAAATTATTACAAGGCTTGATTTCGCGTTAGCAAGCGATCCCCCCTTCGGGATCATCTGGTGTTGAAAGAGGCCCCATGGAGACATCGCTCAATTGCCTGCCCTCTTCTGGAGCTTGGACACGCTTGGGAAGAATGATCAGGGTGAGCACGGCGGCCACCATCATAATGATCGCGCCGATAAACATGGCATCCGTCATCCCTTAGGATTGGAAATCGAATCCCACTCCAGCGTCTGGGTGGGAAGTAAACCCGCAATTTCGATTCGGTCTGGGTAGGCAACAATCTTGATATCGAATTTCTCCAACAGCTTCCGTTTCTGCTCCATGCTGATTTCATCCCGACGCTCAAAGTCAGCCCATTCCTTCTCCGAGGGCTTGATCTCCATCATGCGGACCTCTTCCCCGTCAGGCCCTATTGTGTTGACTGTCGTGACCTCGGCACTCTCATCATCCAGGTCGGGCTCTTTTCCCTCCCATAGGTCGAACAAGTCATATTCCTCTGGCATCAGTCCGCCGCCCTTGGCATGGTGCCAGAGTGTGCCCAATAGTAAGCCGTTGTGGTCAACCCTGATATGGCCATCATCGAGAATGGCCCGCACTGTTTTGATGTAATCCTCAAGTTTAGTTATATCAAGCCGGGCTTCGGGATTCAGGCTGTCCTTGCGACGCTCCAGTTTCATTTTCTCCTGGACCAACTCTTGCTTCTTCTCATCTAGCCGAGTCCTGTTGAATGTGTCGTCCTCAATGTATAACTCCATCAGGCGAGACAACTTCCCATCAATCTCCTTTAGTTTGGCGTCGATAACCTTATCGTAACCCAACTCCTTCTGCCGGGATTCCAACTTCGCCAAAGCATCCTCGACGCTCTGCCGAAGCAACTGCTTATTGGTAATGGTTCGCGCGAACACCCCCCAGACCATCTTTTCCAACTCATCCGCAGGAATGGAGGCTAAGGTGCACCGAGGACTTCCGTCGGGGTGTAGATGCTTGTCATATCCGGTACACCCGTACCTGCGTCTGTGTCGACCCGATCGCTTCCTGGGACTGACACGATGGCCGCACAACCCACAGACAACTCGTCCTTGCAGCAGCCATCCGCCTGTCTCCTGCCGTATCCTACGAGAGGTTGCCAGTTTCTTCTGGGCAGATGTAAAAAGCTCTTTTGGAATGATCGCTGGAAACGGATAGTCTTCGTCCTCTCCGGCATATCCGGGATAGGACAGGAGGTTATGGACAACAGAGGACTGCCAGTATCCGATTGTAGGTTCCTCATTTCCGTTCCGCCTTTTTGGACGAGTGCGGTATCCTTCCTCGGTCAGTCGTTGCGCGACCCTCACAATACCCATTGCCTGATTCACATACAGATCGAAGGCATGACGAATTACTTCGGCTTCGTCCTCAACGATTTCAAACTTAGACGCTTCCTTATTCCATCGATAGCCGTATTTTGGACGCCCGGCAGACCATTTCCCCATCTTCTTAAGATGGTTCCGAGAATCGCTCACCCTTTCGCCGATCCGTTCTCGCTCGAATTCCGCAATTACTCCCATTATTTGGATGGAGAATTTCCCGTTGGGAGTTGCGGTGTCCAGGCTTTCTCTGACAGATTCAAAGGTAATCCCCAAGCCCTCCAATTCATGCAGCCTATTCAGAAGCAGTCGAAGATTTCTCATGAACCGATCCAACATGGCTACGGCCACAATGTCAAACTTCCCTCTATGGGCATCAATCATCAGCCGTTGAAACTCGGGGCGTTTGTCATCCTTGCCGCTGTAACCGGGATCGATGTACTTATCAACGATGATACAGCCCTTGGATTTGGCCCAGCTGTCCAGTCTATCGATCTGAGCCTCAATGGAAACCCCTTCCGTGGCCTGCTCATGAGTGCTCACTCTGGCATACAGAGCCACCCTCTTTGGCCCTGTCGATTCCAGTGACTTATCCTTGTTCTTCGCCTTCCTGACCATTTGTCCTCCCTGGATATCCTAGTCGTCACACTTAATGCGCTGAAACAAGCATATCGTATGTCGGAGCTGAGACTGCACGCTCAGGTTACCCACTTAGATGGCTTTCCTCAATAGGAATTTAGTCATGCAGTAGTTCCTCATCCTGGGACAGCTCCTCCATTTGTGTTATCTGAACACCCTGTGGATAGGGCTATCCACCTTAATTTTACGCCTGTCTGCACAAATGATCATGGATGCCATCCCTTGCTTTTTCCCATCATGCCTCTCTCAGGACTGCCTCCACCGAACCGCCTTCCTCGAACCAGTCCCAGATTTCCAACAGCAGGTTCTCATCCTCTCCGGTGAGTTCCCTACAGGCTCCGTCGAACCAATCCAAAAACCAGTACTCGATGCGGTGGACCTTCCTTTGAGCATCGGCATAAAAGCGGAACTCGTCTCCTGGACCACCCGTGCTCAGCTGATACCGGAAATATCCTTCCCTCTGATCGCTGAATGTTCCTGTGGCTACATAATCGAAGCACAGGCCGTATTCATGGATGCTACCCAGTTCCTCATCGGTTTCTTGACCGTTGCAATATGCCTTCCATAGCCTTCTCAGATCGGCTATCCGGGATTCCAGATGGGCTTCGACCCTCGATTCACAGGTATGCTGTTTCATGGGACCTCCCTCTCGTTTCCATATTGTTGTCTAATACTCCTCGGGGAAGAGGATTGTGGTTGCCGAGCGGTCCGCTTCCGTGATAATCCATATTTTGGGCAGTCCTTCCGCCTCATAAGCAGACAACAGCCGGAACCCTTCCTTGAGAGAAAGTTCATTCTCCGCCTTGTCCTCTTTGGGAAGGTCTCCCCAATCTCCAGATAAGTGCCTTCCCAGGCTTTTGACCACGAATTTAGCGAATCCTTCATCCTCAGAGACCTTGTCATTGACTCCTCGGGTAAACATCAGCCATCCCATGTCGAACTTTTTTGTTGCGGCTGTCATTGATTTCTCCTTTCTTTTTACTGTGTTGTTGGGCAAGGGTTCACCGCTACTCCCAGAACTCGCTTCCCATGAAGAACTCGGCATCCTCCATCTCAACAGCCAAGCCATCGATGTCATCTCCCAAGACTGCATGGAGTTCGGCTGCGAGCCTGGCCCTGAAGGGTTGGTCTTCAATGGGTTTCCCGAAGCAGCAGGGACACCCTTCCCCTTCCATCATTCGGTTGTACTCTTGACGGGTCATATCCAGGGCCTGTTGAGCTCCATAAGCATCCCAAGGCTCGCCACAGCGTGTGCAATAGATATCCATTACTCTTCTCTCCTTTCAGGCTCGTCATTATTGGTGAAAGCCTTGACCCATCTCACAGGAGGCCAGCCCAGGCGGAAGATCAGCAAGCAGATGTAGGTGACATTCCTGATTTCCGTCCGGGCAAACCACTCAAAAATAAGCTGCCTGCTTTTGCGGTCCAGGACGATACCGGCAAACTCCGGCCTATCCGTGTGCAGACTAAGCATCCTTTTCACGGGCCATCCTCTCGGCATAGCTGACCGCTATCGGACAGGTCTTGACAATCAAACACATGGTGTCCGGCTGTTCCTGCCCACAAAGCCTCATGCAGGGAGATTCCTTCATTGAGGTGGGTTCTTCATCTCGCGACATTGATTTGCTCCTTATACAAAACCTGCCCTCTCCACACCGCCACGGACGCAGAGAGAGCAGGCTGATCGGGGTAGGTTTTGTTTCTACTTTTTCGCCTTGCTTGGCCTTCGTGGTTTCTTTGGCTTGGCAGGCGTACTCGCGGCAGTCACGGGCTCTTTCTCCTCCCCTGATGGTTGAGGTGATTGAGCCTCCTCCGGCTTGCCTTGATCGCTTTCCTGAATGGCCTCACCCTGCTCAGACCCTTCTCCTTCCTTGCGGGCTTCAGACCCTTCTCCTGCTTGATTTGATGTCTCCTCCGGCCCGTCCTCTTTGACGGACACCGGCATGATGACTACCGTGCATTGGCCATTGAGGAAGCGTGCCGCTTGTTGAGGAGAGATCACGCCTATTTCCACCAACCCTTGCCTTCCCTTGAGGTATTCCAAGAGATACGAGAGATTGAAGGCGATATGGCCCTCACCACCAATGATGGTGGCAAAGCATTCGGCTTCTGCGGTCTGGATTCCTCTGGCCACAACTTTGAGCGTGTTGTCAGTCCAGGAGAGCCGCACGATGTTGTTTGCTTCTTGAGCGACATCCTTGACTTGCAACAGCGAGCGGTAGAGGTCCTGAGCAAACACCTTCAGCTTTTGAGGCGGGTCTTGGGGAATCACCTCTGTCCATCGTGGCGGGGTGCCGGTGATCAGTTTGCTCAGGAGGGTGACATCCCCAAATTGTGCGGCCATCAGCCCCTCGGCTTGGTCTTCCTTCTGCTCGATCCTGATCCCAAGACTGATCAGTCGTTTAGCGAGAGCCACCTGGAAAAGCAAAGCGTCCACCGCCGGATCAGCCGGTTTGGAGGCCTTCCTCCACAGGTTATTCAGGAGAGCTACCGTGGTCAGAGGGATGACCATCGTAGCTGGATCAGAGGCTGATGCCTTGATCTCCTGGTAGAACATCCGGTGACCATCCCCGGCGGCCACAAAGGACAGCTGTTCACCCAGTTCGACAGTCACCCCGGTCAACAGGGGACGGGATGCATCATTGCAGACATAGGGGACTGCCATACCCAGAGCGTCCAGCAGCCGGTCTCCGTCCAGATGCCATGTTAGATGAGGTATCAAGGGTAAAGGTGGATATTCCTCCACGTCTGCCCAGGGGCAGGTTCGCTTGCTTCCTCCGCAGGAGATCAGCAGGGTTCGGTTTTCGCCTGCCTGCCCCGATATCTCGGCCATCGTATCTCCCGGAATGAATCTCAGGAAATCCAGGGCATCTTTGTGGATCAGCAGTTCCTCCGTGGCCTCCGGAAAGTCCAGGATGAGGGTGTTTTCCAGGTCGGAGGCGATGGCCTTGCCGTCCTTAAGCAGGATGTTGCCGATGACTTTGATGGTTGGCTTTTTGGAGATCACGGGTTGCAACAGGCCCATGACCTCCCTCAGTTTTCTGACTTGTACTCTCACTTTGCCTCCTTTGTAATAGATTTCGCGGTCAGCTTCGCTTTATGCCATCAACACCTCCTTTGCCGCTGCCTGTATCCTCAAAAAGAGTTTGGATTGCCGCTCTGGCTCTGCTGCTTTCTTCGGGGCTGATTTGGCGGCAGCTTGTCCGGCCGATGAGGGAATCCGGATCGGGAAACGACCTTCCATCGTAGACAAATTCTCTAGGCATGATTGGTCCCTCCTCCAACAAAATCCCTTTTAACTTTCTAGAGAGTCATTCCGTGCTTGGACAACAGGCGTCGGGCTTCCGCCACATCGGAGGCTTTCTGCTCCTCCCCGGCAGACCGGAGCAAACTGGGGATGTAGGGGGTGGCGGCTTCGATCATGGCCATGTTGATATCGGCATAATCCCCTTTAGCCCAATAGGTACACCCGTACTCCACGCTCAGAGGGATACCGGCCTTGTTGGCATTGCGCGTGTCGAATTGGTGCAGGAAGCGGGCGATTCCTTCTCCACTGGTGAAATAGACACCATAGAACCCCTCCAGGTTGTAGTGGGCGATGAAGGAGCAGTGCTGGATCAGGTGGTTATACAACCCCCTGGTGAACTGCTCCCGTTTCAACCCCCCTTTCAGAAACACCTCCCACTGATGGAGCACCTTTCTCTTCTCCTGGGCAGACATGAATTCACTGTCTGTCATACCGGGCATGATTGACCCTCCTTCTTCAGTATTCCTCCGGAAACAGCACCGTCGTTACCGAGCGGTCCGCTTCCGTGATGATCCATATCCTGGGCAGCCCTTCTGTCTCATAGGCGGAGAGCAGGCGGAATCCTTCCTTCAGTGAAAGCTCGTTTTCCGTCTTGTCCTCCCGGCAGATATCCCCCCAGTCGCCTGAGGCGTGTCTTTTCACACTGGCGAGAACCAGCTTGGCGAATGCGATGTCTTCAGCAATCCGGTCATTGACACCCCGGGTCCATACGAGATTGCCCATTTGGAATTTACGGGTCTCTGTTGGCATATCTCCTCCTTTGGCTAAAATAG
>JAQTRE010000145.1 GCA_028711995.1 Dehalococcoidia bacterium
AGGATTTTCTCATACAGAGTTCACCTCATACGATTACTTGGAGGACTGTAACTGCCATTATACCACCATCCCGGTAGGGGCGAAGCATTCGGAGGCCGCTAAAAGCTTCTCCTCTACCGATCCCTGATCCTGGCGGTGAGCATCGGCACGATCTCAAACAAATCGCCGACGATTCCATACGTGGCCACATCGAAAATAGGTGCGCGGGGGTCCTCATTGATGGCCACGATGATATCCGAGGTTTGCATGCCTGCCAGATGTTGCACCGCGCCGGAAATGCCGCAGGCGATATAGAGTTTAGGACAAACCGTTTTGCCGGTCTGCCCGATCTGATGCGAATAGCCGACCCAGCCATCATCCACCACAGCCCTGGAGGCTCCCACCGCCGCACCGAGGGCATCGGCGAGTTCCTCAATGAGCTTGAAATTCTCCCCTTTCCCCAACCCTCTGCCGCCGGCAACGATGATTTCGGCATCCTCCACTTTGATCTTCTCCGTGACATCCTCGATGAACTGGAGCACTTTGACCCTTGAGTCGGTTGCCTTGCCATCCAGAGTCATACGAATTACTTCACCAGCTCGACCCGGTGCCGGATTCCCCTTTTTGAAAACATGGGGACGAACGGTGGCCATCTGCGGCCTTTGGGTTCGGCAAACAATGGTAGCCATGATGTTGCCGCCGAAGGTGGGGCGCGTCTGCAAGAGAAGCCCGGTTTCTGGATCGATATCGAGTCCGGTGCAATCGGCGGTGAGCCCGGTCTCCAGCATAGCAGCGACGCGCGGAATGAACGCCCGGCCCAGCGAAGTTGCCCCGGCCAGCAGGATTTGGGGTTTCTGTTCTCGAATCAGATCGACAATACAACGCGCATAGAGATCATCCTGAAACCCGGCCAGAGCAGGATCATCGAAGAGATAGACCTTATCGGCCCCGTACTCGAAAAGCCGGTTCACTCCATCGATGTTGTGGCCCAGGCAGATCGCTGAGACCCCCGTGTTGAGCACCTTTGCGAGCTCCCGGCCTTTGTTCAGGAGTTCATAAACTACGCCCTTGATCTGGCCATCACGCTGCTCGGCGAAGACCCAGACGCCTTTAGAGTCGTCCTTTTCCTGAGCCACAGCCACCGGAACCTCGATAACGATAGCCTCAAAGCTGCAGACATCTTTGCATGCCCCGCAGAGATTGCAGCCATCCCCGATCTGAGCCACGTCCTTGACGACTTTGATGACGCCAAAGGGACAGGCCGGCTCGCAAGACCCGCAGCCGGTGCATTTTTCTATATCAATCCTGATTGACATGGCGCTATACCAGCTTGGCCTCGGCCAGCTTATCCAGAATCCAGTCTACATTGGCCTTCGCATCTCCCCCCAGCATCTCGCTCTGGTGCTCTCGCCGGGGAGAGAAGATTTTGGTGACCCACGTGGGCGATCCCGCTGCACCTACTTTATTTTCCTCGATGCCCAGGTCATGAATCGTCCAAACGGGAATCCGGGCGGATTTGGCCTTCATCTTCCCGCGAACTGAAGGAAGACGCGGAACATTGATCTCCTTGGTAACGCTGACCACGCAGGGAAGAGGTGATTCGACAATCTCATGGCCTTCATCGATCATGCGCCGGGCTTTGATCTTGCCTTCGCCGATTTCCTCGATGGCGCTCACATAGGCCACAAACGGAATGCCCAGCCTCTCGGCGATCTCAGGCCCCACCTGACCGGTATCGCCGTCCATCGTCTGTTTGCCGACGATGACCAGACCGTAATCGCCTATTTTGGAGATGGCTTTTCCGAGCACATAGGAGGTGGCCAGGGTATCCGATCCGGCAAAGGAACGGTCGCTGACGAGAACGGCTTCATCGGCGCCCACTTCGATGGCTTCTCTGAGCGCCACTTCCGCCTGCGGCGGGCCCATCGTCACAACAACGGTCTTCCCGCCAAGCTTCTCCTTCACCCTCACACCTTCTTCGATGGCATAGGTATCGAAGGGATTGATGATGGCTTTGGCCCCTTCGCGGATCAGCGTGTTAGTCTCTTTATTGATCTTGACTTCGGTGCTGCCGGGCACCTGCTTGATGCAGACAACAACGTTCATTCCCTCTTACCCTTCCGCTTGTACACATGGGAGATAATATCATTGCGCAGGACCTGGTTGGTGCCTTCGTATATCTGGATGATCTTGGCATCGCGCATCATCTTTTCCACCGGATAGTCGCGCATGTATCCCGGCCCGCCGAATATCTGCACCGCATCGGTAGTTACCCGCATGGCCATATCGCTGGCGAAAACCTTGGCCATGGCAGCTACCTCACTGGAACCCTTGTCCCCGGCGTCGATGGAACGGGCCACAGCATAAACCAAGGCTCTAGCAGCCTCGACATCGATAGCCATATTGGCCAGCATATGCTGGATAGCCTGAAAAGAGGAAATGGGCTGCCCGAACTGCGTGCGCTGCCGCGCATAGGCAACCGCTTCTTCCAATGCGCCCTGGGCCAATCCCACACCTTGCGCCGCCACACCCGGCCGCGATGCATCGAGCGTTTTGAGGCTGCTAATAAATCCAGTGCCTTCCTTGCCGATTATGTTCTCTTTGGGCACCCGGCAGTTGTGGAATACCAGTTCACGGGTGGAAGAACAGCGGATGCCCATCTTCTTCTCTTTCTTGCCGAAGGTGAAGCCGGGAGTATCCTTCTCCACGATAAATGCACTGGCCCCGCGAGGGCCTTTGCTGGGATTGGTGAGGGCAATAATGATATAGATTTCGGCATCGCCACCGTTGGTTATAAACTGTTTGGTGCCGTTAATCACATAATCGCTACCGTCGGCTACAGCCAGCGTCTTCATCTGGGCGGCATCGCTTCCGGCCGCGGACTCAGTGAGACCGAACGCGGTCAATCGCTTGCCGCTGGCGATCTGGGGGAGATACTTCTTCTTCTGCTCTTCCGTGCCGAATCTGAGTATGGGTATGGTACCCAGCGTGACGGCTGCGTAGCTGATCGATACCCCACAACATCCCCGGCTCAGCTCTTCGATAGCCAGGCACAGATCGAGAGTTCCGCCTCCGAGCCCATCGTATTCCTCGGGAATAACGGCGCGAAAGAGGTCGGCATTGGCGAGCTCTTTGATGATTTCCCATGGGAATTCCTCTTTCTCATCCAGTTCGGCGCGCACCGGGATTATCTTCTGCTCGGTAATCCCCCGGGCGATCTCTTTGATCATTTTCTGCCGTTCGTTGAGGAAATACTCCAAAATGGCACCTCTTCTCTTTATTAGAACCGCTGCAAACCGGCTGTTCTACAACGGCGGAGCCTGTCCGCTTCAGGGAAGGGTCGACCCCTGGGCTGCGCACACGCTAATGGCGTTATTATAACAAATTGCTTCTGGTGCTGCCCATAGTTGATGGAGAATGCGTCGTTTCCAGAATCCGCACGCTGTGATCCGAACTTGTGGAGACCTATCGCCAGTCTAAGATGCCCTCGGTGCGAGTTGACAAAAGATCAGGGGTTTGCTTAAGATGGGTTCAACGCATCAAAAATTGATGTGCGGACCCATACATTCCACCACAGACACATGAAATCGGAGGAGCCGTGAGAAAACTGTCAATCTTTTTGCTGTCATTGCTCACATTAGTGATTGTGTTCGGAGCAGCCTGTGATGAAAACGAAAAGTCGAATGAAACAAATGCACGCATCGTCTACCAAGCTGATCTTTCACAAGTGGACGATCCTGAACAAGCCTTGAAGAATGCGATGCGCGTTATCGAGGAACGGTTGGATACCTACGGAGTGAGTGACCCCGTAATTCGGCAATTGGGTGACGATCGCATTGAGATTCAATTGACTTCCCTTGAAGGTTTGGAAGAGGCTCTCCCACTCATTGGTGAAACGGCGCTGATAACCTTCAAGACATTTGCCCCCTCGGATAAAGGAGACTTTGTTATTGGTCCGAATGCGGAAGGAGAAATTGATTTGGTACCCGTTCCCGCAGGGACGGGAGATTACATCGCCACACCAGTCATCGAAGAAGTAAATGGCCAAACGCTGGAGCTGACCAGTCAGCTTTTTGAAGGGAACGTTGATGTCTGGATACCCCCTATGGGCGGCCCCGAAATGCGTTTCAAATGGACTACTCAGGGAGCCGAACTCTTCTACGAGGTTACCGCCCGCCTTTCTGCACTGCCCATCGGATCGGTGGAAGGGCGGCTGGGAATATTCCTCGGGGATCAATACATCTCTGCCCCGCAAGTGCTGCAACCCATACGGGATGCCGGAGTTATCACGGGAATGAGATTGAAGGACGCCAAAGACCTGGCGAAGCTGCTCAATGCAGGACGTATCCCCATTCCCTTAACGGTGGTAGAACGGAAAGATGTGCCACGCCAATAGGGTATAGCTCCAATCGTGCCCACCCCAACCTACTTCAGGATGGCATTCTCAGTCACCAGCCTGTCGATGGCCCGGTGCATATCAGCCAGAGTGCTATCGTTGCTGACAGAAAAGTCCGCCTGCTCTCCCGCCTGCTGGAGGTGGAAACGGTCCTCTTCAGCCTTGTCCTGAGCCAGAAACTGCTCGTATGTTTTTGGATCCCGCTCTTCGCCCCGGTTGACCATCCGCTCATAGCGCCGATGAGGATCGCTGACGAAAACGTTGATGAGGATAAAATCCTTGCCGAAACTTTCTCGCATGATATTGACATCGGTCAGCGACCGGATGCCGCTGATTCCGGCGATGGGCAACTGATCCCGGCGGATTTGCTCTGCCAGAAGCTTCACGAAGCACCCTTCGCCCATCTGGCGAAAATACCTTTCAGAGATGGCCCCCAGGTTCTCCCTCGTCGGTTCCAGCCCTTCTTTTCGGGCAATCCCTCTGACCACATCGCCTGTGGAGAAAAACAGCACGCCATATTTAGCTTTGAGATGCTTCAAAACCTCGTCCTTTCCCGAACCATTCTGACCCACCGCGCCGATCACTTTCATCTCTCTATCTCCTCAAATGTAGGGTAGAAAATCTCTGACCAACCCCTTGGCCCCCACTCTTGGGGGAAGAGAAGGGGGTTCGGGGGACACCCCCGAACCCCCGATCGCAGTCGAGGTCAGACCCCCGGCGGGAAGTGTCCTTCACCACTCAATCAGAAGTTCGTTGATACGCTCAGGGTATCAACGAACCGATGGGCCAAGCAAAGCCTGAAGAAACCCTTATACCGGATGGAAAGGGCACTCTTCCTTAAGGCATTCCTTGTTGAGATCTGAAAACTCACACTTGGATTCAGGATTGGCAGCCATCACCACACCCAGTTTCTCCTCCAGAAATCGAACTGCCTCAGCCAGCGCCAGATACGTATTTCGCTTGCAACATCTCGGCCCGCCCTGCAGCGCGATGGCCATCAGGCTCTTAGAGGTCATCATGTTGGAGAGCCTCCACGAATCGGTAGTGAGGGGAGTAGCATCAGTAATAAGGCTGAAAAAGATGCCAGTTCCCACGGCAGCACCGCAGTCACCGTAGAAGCCGCAAAATCCTCCCAACACATTTTTAGCCCGCTTCTGAGCTTCCGATATCTTCCGAGCTTTCCGGTCAGGATCGCCTTTCAGATTATAGTAGGCGGAAAGCAAAACTGCCGGGATAAGGAAATGATGCTCCGGCCCGTGCATTTTGACCGCCGGATGTCGCATCAAAACCAGCGCCACTTCCAGAGGGTCGGTCGAGTGGCTGTTAATGCAAAACTCCCCAATCAGGTCGAAAGCAGGCAGACTGTGGCATCGATCACAGACATAATGGCCAGATGTGCAAGCCACATTAGATTCATACGTCCTCTGGCAGTACACACATTCCCGGGGTTGGGCCATATCGGCATAAACAAGTTCAGCCCCACAAAACAGACAATTGGTCTTGTGCTCCATCGTCTCATTCTACCATCCCGGATCAGTTGCAGGAAGAGATCAGCACATCAAAGACCTGCGTATCGATTCGCGTTGCCCCGTCACCTTCTCTCTGCTATCATCTAAATCAAGCAGACGGCCCGACGTCGGGCCAGCTACCCCGGGAAGGTTGAAATGAAAGTAGGAATCGTCTACGATCCAATCTACCTCGAACACGAGACCGGTTCCCACCCTGAGAATAGCCAGAGGCTGGTGGCTATCATGCAGCTTCTGGAGGAATCGGGATTGTCTCAAAAGCTGATCCACATACCACCGCGGATGGCCACAATAAAGGAGCTTCTGGCGGCGCATTCCAGAGGCATGATCGATAATGTGGAGTTCTATTCCCAGAGGGGCGGCGGCTGGCTGGACGGCGATACCCCGTCATCTCCCGCCTCTTACACTGCGGCGCTCTACGCTGCCGGGGGACTTCTCCAAGCCACGGACGCGGTATTAAGCGGGGAAACAAATTCGGCCTTCGCCCTGGTCAGACCGCCGGGTCACCATGCCACCTATGACAGATCGATGGGATTTTGCCTCTTCAACAATGTGGCTGTCGCCGCCAGATACGCCGAGCAGAAACACGGCCTGGAGCGAATCCTGATTGTCGATTTTGACGTCCATCACGGCAACGGCACCCAGGATGTTTTCTATGAGGACCCCAGTGTGATGTACTTTTCCACGCATCAGTACCCGCACTATCCCGGCACCGGCGATTTCGATGAGATCGGGAGCGGCGCAGCCAGGGGAAATACGATAAACATGCCGTTCCCCTCCGGATGCGGCGACGACGAATATCATCGAGCGTACTATGAGATACTGGCTCCGGTGGCCCGCCGTTTCCGGCCTCAGATCATCTTTGTCTCCGCCGGATACGATACCCATTGGGCGGACGATCTTGCCGGAATGAAGGTCAGCGTCAGCGGATTTGCCGATATCGTTACCCTCATCAAAGGCCTGGCGAATGATCTTTGCGAAGGACGGATGGTCTTTACGCTTGAAGGCGGTTACAACCTCCAGGCGCTCGCTTACAGTGTCAAAGCCACCTTCGATGTACTGCTGGGCAATTCGAAGATCGACGATCCAATGGGACAGCCCGGAAATCGAGGCTGGAAACCGGCAGTGGAATCGATATTGGAGCAAGTCAAAAAGGTTCACCAGTTGGTCTAGTACTTGGCCATGAAGAAGGGCTTCATGCCATCCGTTCATAGTTCGACAGACTCACCACGAACGGAACACTTCTCCCCGTTCGTCCTGAGCCCCTTATCTCGATTCAGGACAGGCTTGTCGAAGGAGAGCGAGAAAGAGAGGTGAAGGATTCCTCCTTCCGGGGGCCTGGG
>JAQTRE010000146.1 GCA_028711995.1 Dehalococcoidia bacterium
ATAACTCCCGAATTTCACAGTCGCTGTATTTCCGCAATGCGGGCAAATCACCTTGTTGTTATCCATATCTCACCTCAAACCAATAATAGGCCCTGGGACTGAAATCAACCAAATGCAAGCAGTAAGTGCTTATTACGCTTGTCCCATGCGGGCACCTGAACTGCAGGGCCATCTGAATACCGAAAATAATCGCGATACCACGGCCAAGGATCAAACGTTGAAGGGGTTCCATCTTTGCCTCGGAACACAACAAACGATGCTGTTCGAGGAAGCGAATAGCACGCCGCGGCCATTGCCAACTCGCCATTCTGGTGCTGTTTGTCATGCTCTGCCGTCCATCCCTCTTCCTGGACCTGGCGTTGTCGTTCCTGTGCGATCAGTTCAACTCCGGTCACTTCTCAAACCTCCTCCGTTTGGGTATTCTGCACCGGCTCAAAAGACAATGGTTTACCTTCTCCTTCGACGGACTTTACCCAATCGCAGCGATCACACTTCACTCGGATGTTTTTCATTTCTTCCTCACTTTGCCCAGTCGTAACAACAACCCCCCCTAAAGGGGGTGTTGTTACGCCACTGGGCAAAAAGCAAGTTTATAATTAAACCTGTAACACCGTAACGCCTGCTATGTAACATGTTATATAACACCGTAGCACCTGCTATGTAACGTGTTATATTCACTACTCAACATGTGATTTTCTCCCCCAATGGCCATCAGGCAACTTGACGAAAGTGTCCTGATAGCGATTAAGTGTGGCTCTTATTACAGCCTCAGACACCTCATTCTCTTCGTCAGATAACACCTCCTGAATTGCCTTAACTGTCAATCCCTTTCCGGTCCCATTGAGGGCGGCAGAGATTCGATCTTTCAGGGGCAATTCTTTTGATAACGTGGGATCCTCCGCGATTTTCGCGGGGTGAATGATGAGGGCGTTTCCATCATCGAACCAGTTGAGTTCAAACCCGATGGGCCGTAATAGCCGACCCTGATTAACCTTTCGATGGAACATCCCCACCGTCATCCGGTCTGACCCGAACTCTTGTGTTTTCTTGATCTCCCATACCGACCGGGCGCAATTCACTTTATAAACGCTCCCGAACGGGGATTTCTTTTCATTGGACTTATTCACATGGTCTACACTGAGGGTGGTTATACCCATACTGCGTAGCGCCATGAAATACGCCAGAACTGCCGTTGCTGATTCCGGCTCTCCTCCACAAGCCGCGCCCACCGAATCGACAATTACCAACTCGGCTTTAGTGTCCAGCGCTAACCGTTGGATAGTCTCTATGTCTGCGGCTAATGGTTGAAAACATCTCCTATAGTTAAGTTCCGCATCAGCAAGGTCCATACCGGTCCGTATCGATTTGATCCGTTCATCGGCTTCTTGTTCTGATGTTTCAAAGTCCAGGAAAAGGACCGGTCCTTTCTTTGGCCACAAATCACACCGTTGCTGGCCTGTTTGCACGAGCAGGCCGAAAAAGTAGCTCAAGTAGCTCTTCCCGGATCCACCAGGCGCGTAAACAAGATTTGCTTCCTTTTCGACCAGCATTGGGGCTAACCTGTATCGCTGTTTATTGTCTCGTGCAGGCAGATTTCCGACTGTGATTAATGGCTGCCCCTCCCTGTGTTTACGGACCACTCTAACGCAAACGCTCTCGATCAACCCATCCCAATCAGGGAGGGCCATGCGGCTTGTCATGTGCTTAGAGAGTGTTTTCCGAGACTGGGCCGAGAGTAGATTGAGGCGTGAATGGTGCATGAATGAATCAACACCCGGTGCGTCAGTGGTGATTTCTATCTCTCCAGTGAGCGAATCTCCAGTTTCTTTTAGCCTATCCATCCGGACGGATATCATTTCCTCTTCAAATCTTATCCGGTAGACGCCGCCGTTGTGTTCAAATGCTGGTGCTTGCATATGCTCCTTCACAACCCCTGGATGGCCTTAATAGTTGGTTCACGCTTGATATCTGAGTTTAATTCTCGGTCGATGGTCGCCATCGCCTGAAATATCCGATGGCGCTTCGATGTGGTCGCTTTGAGCATCCGCACATGAAGTGCTTCCATATCTATGTGTATCCATTGCAGCCAATCTTTAAAATCCTCGATATCTCTTTGCTCTTCCACCTCCATTAAGTAAGATTCCATGTTGCCTGTGTGAAGCATGTTTTGTAAGGCATGCCGCCATAAACCCACCGTTTGTGTATCATCGAGATTGTCGCAGGAGAGTACAAGGATGTGGTCTAGTGTAATCATCTCGATATTGTTAATGGATAGCCATTTAGTGATCGCCCTAAAGAATGATTTGTTATAGTGGCTGATGAAATCACCATCGGATAATTGTCGGGCAAGTTGACGTGCCTTTTCCCGTGCTCCCGCACGGTGTAACGCCAATAGATCAAGCAGCACAATTGACTCTAAATCAGTCCGGTATACTTGATCGTAGATGTCGCGTTCATCGATCACTATAGACTCCCTTGCGTTGGATAACGTTTCTGACCGTAGTCCAGTTTACTGACAGTCCGTGTTCCTCGCGGAGGAAGTTGGTGATTGCCTTATAACCCCAGCCCATTCCGTGACAGCTATCAATTGTTGGAACCATGTCCGGAGGAATAGCCCTCTGACCGCCACGGTAGCGTGATGGATCAGTCACAAAATCAGCCACAGGGGTGGAAATGGGGTGGAATGAATCGTTCTGTACTTGAGAACCGGAGGTATTGCTCTTGAGAGAGCGCTCAAACTCATCAATGATGCGCTGGAATTCCTGGCGCAGGGCCGGTTTATCTTGGATGGATGCTGCGGCGGCTTGGAGGGCGGCGATGGCTTGATCTTTATCCATGCGTCACCACCAGTCCATCGTATGATAGGGAAGTCATCGATTTAACATCAAACAGGCCAGACAATACATTCCCCGGGACGGCTACCCATTCATTGCCGATGAACTCATAAAGTTTGACGCCCTTCCGTATACTGATAGTCATGAACTTCCGATCCCTACAGTTGTGAATCGCGATCCAGGTCATGACGCCCTCTCAAGCCGGTTATCGCCGGCGGTCGCCGGGGGACGCCGGGGGACGCCGGGGGACGGCCCCCATTGAGATTTCGGTTCCCACATTGTGGACAACTGTCGCCTCTATGCGAGACGCTCATTGCTTCTTCTTTCGTATACTCCAACTGGCAGAACTGACAGATGATCACTATGGGGCTGGTTATCTGTTGCATCGGTTGACCTCCCCTTCGGGCATGTTTCGTGCCGCGTCTTCCCAGTTTCATCTACTCGCATCGGGTCGCTGTGTTTGATGATCTTTTGGCAATCCGTGCATATGAGTTCACTGACAAACATCACTCAATTCCTTTGAGGGCATCCCATGTAGCTGGATTCGCACCCGCTGATCCGGTCGATGATCCGGGACGGTTCCAGTTCCTGCCTGTTGAATTCTTGGGCGACGAACTCCCACGCGAGCTCGGCATCTGACTTTGCGCTATTTTTCGTGGTCATAATCACTCCTGTTGATAGATTTGATTAACCGGCCCATCACAGGGGCCCGCTCGAAGAGGTGCCACCAAAAGAGGATGACTCTCGCGGTGGCCTCTATGATCTCATCACTGACGCTCCCATCCGGTAACAGATGTGGGGACGGCATGTCGCTTTTGGCGCGGGACACAAGGGAGGATATATTGGTGCCGCAACTGGGACAGCGGATAGAGTGCCCGGGGACAGTTCGAATATCCTTGCCAGCCAGACCGTGCCGCCCAGCGCCAACATCCTGAATGATGTATTCCTCTACCCATACCTGTAAGGCATAATCAAAGCCGTCCTTGGTAATGCCGGAATTGTCGATGCGGTCTGAACTTTCGCGTGTCATGTCTTCTACCAATCTCCCGCAAGACATTGCGTCTGGTCAAATACGTCACGGGTCAGCCACTCTCCACAGCCCGGACAATTGTCGATGGCCTTGAAGTGCTCATCGTAGTAATAGGCCACCGGAGCAATCCCGTTCCACCGATATTCAACCCATATCCGACACCCGCATTTACAAATCTTGATCATACCCATTCTCCAGTTGACATTACTAAGAGCCCTATCCTATACTCATAGCCAGTTGTGCCATAGTGTCTAACGCCATAGACTGGAGGCATAAATGAACTTTGTCTTCAATAAACTCAGCTTTCCCTGCGTTTTGGCGGTGATTTCGTCAATCGGCTTCTTTTCGGACAATCCTGGCATTGGATGGGGTTTTGGTCTCGCATCTTTTGCCGCATTTTTCTTAGCTCTAAAATTGAAGTGATCATCACCCCGATCACTAGAAGCGTCATCGCAATTAAACCTTGTTCTACACTGCTCATCTTACGATCTCCCCTCCGCTTTCTTGGCGATCGCCACGGGGCATATTGCCACGTGCAAGCACATGATCGGCATTTTGGGCTCGCGGCACAGTTGCAGGCACCGGTTTTTCGGCTCTGTGGGTTTGGATTTTGGTTCAATGGTTTGCGTGGTCATCGAGGGTCTCCAACGGATTGGAGTTCTTCTTCAATCTCTTTCTCAGCCAATGAACCAAATGAACTATCAGTTGCTTTGACTGCCTCAGCAATGGCATCTTCCAGGAAGAGCTTTAAGCTCTTCTTTTGGATCGCGGATGCACGCTTGGCTTCCCAGTACCGCTCTTCACTGATTTGAACTGTTTTAACTTCCATCGAGCCCCCAAAATCTGATATACAGAAATAACTTCTATTTAGTACACATCTGAATATAGCACTAAACTTCTGTATTGTCAACATTTTGTTAAAAACTATTGACTTGTATCTGTTTTACTGATATCCTGTTGTTCCAAGAGAAATAAAATATGAAAGGAGGTGAGAATGTGGAGAAAGTGGATCTTAGTAAAGAATCCATAGGCCAGCGAATCAAGAGAGCTCGTCGGTGGATCGATATGACTCAAGGGGAGTTGGCGCAGAAACTGGACCTAAGCCCAAGCGGAATATCGAATATTGAAACTGGAGAGAGAAGGGTTGACCTTGACATGCTGCCAAGGATAGTAGAAGCGACAGGGCAGAGTCTGCTCTATTTTCTCGGGTTGGAACCTTTGAACGAAACACCAGAGGGTTTTGAACGTGGGCCAAGTGGTACATCACTCGATGAGGATGAGGCTGAAGATGTGGCGGCCTGCCTTATTGCTTGATGGAGGCGACGGGCGGATTCGAACCGCCGAATAGAGGTTTTGCAGACCTCCGCCTTAACCACTTGGCCACGTCGCCTAGATTTGCATATGGAGCGGAAGACGAGATTCGAACTCGCGACCTTCTCCTTGGGAGGGAGACGCTCTACCGGACTGAGCTACTTCCGCACTCTTGATGATTGGTGCCGAGGGCGAGACTCGAACTCGCATAGGCTTACGCCCACCACCCCCTCAAGATGGCGTGTCTACCGATTCCACCACCTCGGCTTTTAATCTGGCAGGGGCGGCAGGATTCGAACCCGCGACCTGCGGTTTTGGAGACCGCTGCTCTACCAGCTGAGCTACACCCCTACGAATCTAACTTGGGGTACTTACTACCCCTCGGACACTGATTTGATCACGGATTGATCACGAACTTTCAAACCGCGCTCCAGTTTCTTGACAGCCTCTACTTCCATATCGGGCGTTATATGGCCATAAATGCCCAATGTGGTGCTGATACTGCTGTGGCCCATCATTTGCTGAACCACCTTAATGCTCACGCCTTCCCTTAACAGCTTGCTCGCAAAACTGTGCCGGAGATCATGTAGTCTCAGCTCCGCACAGCCGATCTTCTTCATAATCTTCTTGCAACTGTGTGTCAAGGTGCTTGGCTCAATGGGCGTCCCGTCAATCGCCCCGAATATCAAGCTTGATTCTTTCAATTCTGCCCCAAAGGTGGCCAGTTGCTCCTTCTTCTTATCTTTTAAATTACGCAGCATGACGCACATATTCGGCAGTAACGGAATATTCCGCTTTGATCCCTTTGTCTTGGGTGGTCTGATCACCCACCCCTCCACGGGAATGCGCTGGAGTTGCTGAACCACGCTTAACTGCATGAATTCCAAGTTCACGTCCACCCATCTCAAGCCAAGCAGTTCGCCACGCCTTAAACCGGTGAACAGCAGCAAAGTCAAAGCCTCCCTGAACTGGCTGGCTTCAACCTCTTCCAAGAAGGCATCGATCTGCTGATCAGATAACATTCCCATCTCAGGAGCATGGTATCGGGGAGCGTCCACCCCCGAGCAAGGATTCCTGGCGAGCAAATTCTGTTTGACTGCCGCGTTGAGCGCCCGTCTCAAGACTGCATGGACATTCTTGGCCGTCTTAACCGAAGCGCCCGTTTCAATGATCTCACCATACATCTTATTGATCTGGCTCGGGTGCAGTTGTTGAAGCGGAACGGCCCCGATCTTTGGTATCAGGTGAAACTCAACGATGGTTCGATACCCTCTGTGAGTTGCTGGGCTTAAGCTCGGCGCGTATCCCTTCAGCCAGTCACGCAAGTATTCCGCCATGGTGAGCCGGCTGGACTTTATGAAGATACCGGCATCCATATTGGCCAGCATCTCCCTAAGCGCCTTTTCGGCTTCCGTTTTGGTGCCGTGGATCGTCATCGTCCGCTGCTTTCGCTGCCCGGTTATCGGATCAGGAACATCGAACCGCGCCGTCCAGCTACCCTTTGCCCTCTTCTTCAAGCTTCCAGTTGCCATACGCTTAACCCTTCTATTATACCTAGATACCTCCAGTTAATTCAATCCTTGAAGCCGAATTCACTCATGAGTTCAGTCGGGATCAAGTCGAGTTCTTCGGCTGCTGCTTTCATGTTTACATGTTGATGCTAGCCCTCGTTTCCTTCCGCTCATAATCAAGGTTAATCCCATAATACGTGTACACCAAATGTACATGATATTACCGATAATCCCTATGTTAATTTCAGGCTATCAGATGTAATAAGGTGCGTCAAGGAGGGAATAGAATGGCAAATACCAAAGTAGAAGTAGAAAAGCTGGGGGTGAGCCCATAATAACGGGTATCACAGAGATACTCGTTATTACCGATAATTCCTATGTTAACTTCAGGCTAGCAGATGCAATAAGGTGCGAGGCCGTTTAAGAATAGGGGTTAAGAATACCCTGAAAGAAGTTGACACGGTTTTTGAAACCGACGTTTTGACGTTCAAGTGACATTCTCATAGGTTAAGCCCTCGGTTTTGAGGGTTTGAGCACT
>JAQTRE010000147.1 GCA_028711995.1 Dehalococcoidia bacterium
GTCTGCTTATGCCTGTGGTTCTCTCTGAACATCCCTTCACCTCAAGTCGAATAGCCTCAACTTGAGTCTATCGCATCCCAATATCAGCTTCAATACCAAGGCGCTACCTTTTTGCAGGAACGCCATGTATTCTTTAGTGTATTTCAGGGAACGGCTCCATCAATTCGCCTGAGGAAGGGATTCCCCCTTTTCTCCCGGCCGATTGTGGTTTTGGGACCGTGTCCGGGCAAAACCACTGTCTGATCAGGCAGAACCAGCAGCCTGCTGCGTATGCCGGAAATCAGCAGACTATGATCTCCGCCGGGGAAATCAGTGCGAGCGATGCCCATATTGAACAGCGTATCCCCGCTGAATACAACTCCATGCCCTTCAATGCAGATGCCGCCTGCGCTGTGGCCGGGGACGTGCAATACGCGAAATGTTAAATCTCCGATGACCAGAGAATCGTTGTCTGTGAGTATTCGATCGGGCGCCGGCGGCGCTTGGGAACCGGGGTCATCGATTGTAAATTGGCGGCTGTAGTCATATATCTGGAGTAGTTCGACGTCAGCACTATGGATGGCGAAGCTGGCTCCGGTGGATTCCACGATCGGCCTGGCCGCTCCATAGTGATCCGGATGTGCGTGTGTAACTACAACAAGGCCTACCCGAAAGCCCAGCTCATCGATATTCTTCATGATCCTTGCCCCGTCACTGGCCGGGTCGATGACCATAGCATCCCGGGTTTGCTCTGATGCCACAAGATAGCAGTTTGTTCCAAAAGGCATGATCTCCAGAGTTCTGTAGATCATTTTCGCCATCGATAGCCTCCGATCTCCTTTCCAGGTCAGAAAAACTCCCGTCAGCACACCGGGGACTGCTCCCCTCGGCAGAGGCAGTCCCCGGTGCAGAAAAAAGGGGCGACAAAGCCAACTCTTCAGGCCCGCCGAGTGTCTGGGTGGCACTTTCGGACCTGCATGTCAGCTATGTCATCAAACCAACTATTTTTTGGCTGGTTCGGCGACCTTCTTGCGTTTGTCATTCCAGTTATCGAATGTTACAACTATCCCGGGGAGCAGAACCAGCGTGCTCACCAGCACCAGAGCCATATCGATGATCGTGATCCACCCGAACTGGCTCAGGAAGGGATAGGTGAATGCGAACCACAAAGTCCCGAAGCCGATCATCACCATCAACCCTGAGACAACGATGGCACGCCCGATCCGGCTGATGGCGGTGGTCATGCAATCTATGGGAAGACCACCTTTATCCCGCTCCTCATAGTAACGCATCAACAGCAGGATGGTGAATTCCACGCCGATTCCCATGAGTTGCGCCGGCAGCAGCGCCCCGAGTGTGGTCACCGTCAGACCCTTAGCATACATCACTGCTGATGACCATCCAAGGATCAGGGCAATTGGCAGGGCAGCGGTGATAACTCTCAGGATTCTGAACTTGAAAAAGAGGAGCAGCATCGCGATGATGAAGCCTATTCCGATGTAGGTCAACTTGCCGCGGCTGTCTTCCAGATCCTGCGCCAGCCTGGGATTGAGCACACCATTGCCCGTATAGGTGACCGTGTATCCCTCGGGTGGAGTTGAGAAGTACTTTTTGATGTCCGCGGTGAAGATTCGCTTAGCCTCGACCTCGGGCGAAGTAGAGCCGAACGAGAGGTGAGCCTGTGTGCGATCCGGCGAGACATAGTTGAGCGAGAACCTCTCCGGCATCAACCCCAGCAACGTTTCGCCCACAGTTGGGTTGGGAGGCAACATGTTAAAAGCCCCCTCATAGAAGCTTGCCAGGTTGGAATACGTACCCGAGTAATGCCCGGGAAGCGTTGTTGGATTCGTATCTGCCAACCATGCTTTCGACTGGATAGACATCCATTGCAGGACCTCGGGTTCAAGGACAGTCTTGCCCTCAGGAGCGTCCACCAACAAATCTAGAGGACTGACCCCTCCGGCGTAATCGGTTAGCCTGGCGAGGTCCTTCATCGGTTGGACCTTCTGTGAAACGTAGTTCTTATATCCGACGTTCCCCTTCAGGTCGGACTCTTTGATCCAACCGTAAGCTGAGAACCCTATGGCGATAATCAAAAGCGGGATGACCAATTGGACCGATTTGTGAGCAATCCACGTCGCTGCCTTATCGATCCGCGAATCTCCTTTCGTCTCGGGCTTGTTGGTGGCATCGTTCTTCCGTTCCTTCAGGTAGAGGATAGGGAGCAGGAACAGTGTCGCAACCACCAGACATACGCCGACGCCCACAATGAGCATCTTACCAAAGCCTTCCACCATGGGGGTCTTGGCAAAGAATACCGCGGCAAAACCGCCGCAGGCCGCCAGCATGGCGATGACCAAGGGAGGACCGATGTGTTCCAGGGTATTCCTCACCGCCTGGTCTGCCGTTATCCCTTTCCGATGCTCTTCGTCAAAACGATTGTGGAACTGGATGGAATAGTCCACGCCCAATCCGAGCAAGATGGGGAACACCCCCATGGAAACCACAGTAATATTCCAGTCAAGCCACCCCATGATCCCCATGGTGTAAAGCACACCAACAAGAACCAGGCCCAGCGATAACCACCGCCAGACGAAGAACCCGCGAGTCCTGAACATCAGCGCCAGGATGACTATCATGATGGCAATGGCGATCATCATAATCTTGGCGATTGTCTGAGGAACGTGGGTTTCCTGATAGTACAGTACAAAGGGAGAACCGGTTACCGTCGTTTTGACATTACTATCGAAGCCGGCCTCTTTCAGAACAGCTTTCGCTTCGTCGATATAGTCTCCCTTGACCTTATTGTCCAGGCCTCCTTTGAGACCAAATGCGATACGGCCGGCGCCCTTATTGAAGAAGACGCCTTTACCCTGCCGGGTCAGCTCTCCTGTTTTGGGATCGAGCAACCATGTAGCATTTATACTCGTTTCCACGCCCGCTACCAACACCGTCGAGTCGTCGTCTTTGGCAGTGGGATCGGCATTGCCTCTCAACAGGTCAACGGTGAACGCCGGTGTGATAACGAACTGCACGTCCTTCTTTGGCGTTTTCCCATCAGCCTCATAGAAGTAGCGATCAAAATACCGCATCGCGGCCATGTTCTGATTGCTCAGGATCTCATTCATGCCGGCTTGAGTATCCCCGCTTTTGGGTTCAACCAGCACGATGAGTTGATCGTTGCTGAAATTCTTATCCAGTTTATAGATGTCCTTGAACTCTTGGGTGTAACTGGGCATATAGTCCCCATAGTTGTTGGACACATCCACGTATCTGGCTCCCAGTCCCAGGCCGATCAATGCTATGATTCCAAGGAGAAAGACCCATTTGAGTCTGTTTTGAATAAGGCCCCAGACGCCTAACAGAATCTTTGCTATCATTCTACCCCCTTTTATTTGCAAGAGCCTGCGGAAATTCTGTTTCTCATTCGATCTTGGCTGGTTCTACAATCCTTTCACCTCCTAAGACTTGGATGGAATCACTTCTTATTCGGATCGGAGAGACCTTTCTGGGCGAAAAACTCTTCCTCCATTAAATTCACCCGCCGTTCCCTCTTGCACCGCTTAACCACCTCAATGAAATCATCCAGTTTAGGCTGAATCTCTACCCCCGGTGTCACTCTCCCATCGATGAAGTCCAGCTCGATGTTTAGCGTGGGAACCCTCAGCTCTTCCATAATCCGATCTTTGACCAGCTTGGCAGCAGACCAGTTGGACTTACAAGCGACGTGACCCGCAAATATGGCGCCATCTGCCTTATAGTCCCGCACGATGCTGATCGAGGAGTCGCCCCAGCCTTCCCAAGGACCCCGGCATTCCCGGTCCATGGGCATATTGCACAGCTTTTTGGCCAGCCCCAGCATTATCTTGTCGTAATCCGAGATATCCGGATATGGCTCCACAACCACATTCTGGAGCATGTATGTGAGACTTACAGCGCCATATTCATCACGCATGTAGTCGGCGATCAACTCAGGATTGTATCCCGGCATGGCATAGATCCAGACGATGCGCAATTTCTCATCATCCACCACATAAGGCAGCTTTCCTGCCACCCGATCCTGTGCCCGTTGGTAGCACATCTCCAGATAATCCACGAATTCCGACGTGCCGGTGATCTGGGTGGCCAGCGGATAGAGCGCCCCGGCTTCAGAGCGGGTGAAGGGTGAGGGAACTCTGGCTCCCAGGTCCCGCAGCTTGAGGATCAAGGCGTGCGCTTTGTTGGAATTCTCCATTACCTGATGAAGCTTATCGAAATCCATTTTTCGTCCCGTTTGTTTCTCCAGCCATGCCACCAGCCGCTTGAGGTCCTGTGCGGTGTATTTGTAACCTGTCTCGCTGTTAATATACGGAACGTGAATGCCATAGCTGGGTATGCCAAGGTACCTGGCCGCAGAAAAAGTCACCCCCAATATGGAGTCGCAGGGGGTATTTTGGGCTACCCACACTGTAGGAAGGGGCACGTCGCCGGAGAGGGCCAACCCCAGCGGAAGCCTGTTGGTGGAGCAAGTGTATTCCGGTACATACCCGTTGGCCAGATCGATGTACCTGTCCAGCACCCCCGGCAGGCTGCCTATCGCGCCAAAGATGACGTCGCAAAGAGGCACGATATCCATTGCCAGGAATATCTCCGGAGGAACGCCGAAACTGATCCAGGCTACCGGATCGCCACTATCGCCGGCCTCCTGGCCACGCCGGTAAACATCCGAGAGCAACCCCATGCCCTGCCGCATCTCCGGGGACCTGGACTCGTCACTGGCGACCACTCCAAAAACGGTTGACAGGATTTCGAGCATTCTGTTTTTCTCTTCCATTTTCTTACCTCTCCATCGTTTCTAGGAATGCCTGAACCCTGGTCTTGAGTTGACCGGTGCCGGTCAAAGCGTATTCGCGATCCAATTCCAGGATCGGTATGCCGGCTTTCTTAATGTCAACGCCGATGGACAGTTGCTGCCCGCCCCAGAGTTGACAGTTGAACAGCGTCTGGAAAATAATCCCATCCACTTTGAAGTCCTTCACCATAGCCTTCATGAAATCGATCCGCTCGTCGATCCGGTCCATCATTCGGGCGCAGGACGGGCGATCCAGATAGGATTTGGCCAGACCCAGGATCAGGTCGTCCTCGATAACCTCCACTGGCTTCCAAAAATATCGAGACCCGAAACAGATAGTGTCAGTCACCACCAGGCCGCCCAGTTGCTCCATCAGTTCGAAATAATTCGGATCGTCGCATCCCCCGCTGCCGGATATCATCAACCTCGCCCGGTAGTCAGATATTCCCTTACGCCCTTTCAACTCCTTCAGCAGTTTCTTGAGCAAGGTGTTGAATTGATCCTTTGGCATAGTGGTCGCCGCCGCCAACACCTTTAGCGTTTCCGCGCCGGTAATGGGCGGACTTTCCGCTTGGCGGAGTTTATAGAGTCTCTTGAGCAAGCTTCTCGTCTCGTTGTAAACCTCGATGGCTTTTCTCAGCTTGGCGTCGGTGATTTCCACCCCGAAGGCCTTTTCGACCTTCTGTCTGAATTCAATGATCTGGTCTTTGTACCAGGCAATAGCGGCATCATCCACTTTCTTGGGAACATCCAGAAATCCTATCAAGGGTAACTGGTTGGGCCGTACCGTTCTCAAAATATCGCTCATACGACGGATGTCATCGCAACTGTTGGTGAACACCAGCCCATCGAGGAAATCGTATTTTCCCTCAAAGGCATATTCCAGGCAGGAACGCGCGAAACTGCAATTCAGATGGGTCATGTACACGTCTGCCGAGGTGGTTGCGGTGCATCCCGGTGCGGCCACCCGGTAAGGAAGGATGCCAGCCGCCCACAGGATTTCCTCAGGCACGTATGAGCAGAAGAATCCCGCCACCTTCTTACCCTGGGCTTTCCAGTCCTTGACCGCCTTGTTTTCCAGACTATCGGCCAGTTCAGTCAGTTCATCTAGAGCACTCATCTCTCTAACCAAATCCTCTTCATATTTTGCTCCTCCTCTGTTCGTCCATTTCTATCCGGCTCGCGCCGTTCATTTGCCCAGTTCAATGGGTACCGGCTTTCCGTCCAACCACTGAATAAAGTAACCGGATATGCTGCTCTTCCCATCCAAGCCAATCTTCAAAGGCCCTAGAACGGAGTCATATTCGAGCCCCAACGCAGCCTCGGCCACCTTGCCACGATCATCGGTTCCGGCCTTCTCCACGGCCTTAATGGCAGTCAGTAGCGGATTATATATAGGGGCATAGTTTGGCAGAGGCGCCGGGCCGGTAGGGGAATATCTCTTGCACCACGCTGAATCCTCCGCGCACTTTTTCGCCCACATCTCTCCAAATTCTATTTGGGCCGGGCTCCCCTGTCCGTTTAAATACACGGCCGGTACGTACCAGCCTTTGGCACCGGGGGACTGATCAATTCCTTTGAAGTTAGCCGCTTCACTGTTGCCGACGAACTGAATGTCGCCCCATCCACCCACCTCCAGTATCTGCTTGGAAATATTGATGTAGTTGCTCTCAACAAGGAGCGAGACAACTGCATCCGGGTTCTTATATCTGATCTTCGTCAATAAGGATGAGAAATCATTCAGTCCCGCTGAGGTATAGTCCTCACTGACAAAGTCAACTTCCGGATCGAGGGCCTTGATCTCCTCTTTGATAATGGCCATTACTTTGCGATCCGTCTCTGTCTCGAGGCAAAGAATGCTGATGGTCTTGGCCTTGAGTTTGTTGACCAGCAGTTCGGCAGTCATCTTGGCCCTTGCTTTGACATCATAGAAAGAGCAAACGACCCAGTGATAGTCAGAGAACAGCTCTGGAGCATTGAGGAATGTTGAATATAGAACCTTCTCCGCATCCGTGACATCGGCAACAGCAAAGCCAAACACATTCGAACTTGCCCCTCCCAGGGTAACCACTGTGACCCCATCGAGCAACGCTTTCCTTGCGGCAGCAGCCGCCTCTGAAACCTGGCCTTTGTTGTCATATTTAACGAAAGTGGGTATGCACTTTACTCAACCATATACCATATGTTGTGGATGGCCTCCTACGATCATTTGACGCGGCACGGGGGCACAAGCTATTGCCTGCTCCATCAGGCGGTAGAAGAGTAAACCTCGT
>JAQTRE010000148.1 GCA_028711995.1 Dehalococcoidia bacterium
GCGATCAATCTCGGTGGAGGGCGTATTCCTCATATTGAGATTGTCTCTAATCACATAGACGGTTTTGCCACTTTGCCATTTTACACCTCTGTCGATGTGCCGGCGGGAGATATCCGTCTAATTCGTGGAGCCGGTCCATTTGAGCCTTGGGATGCCATACGTGCCACCTTCGGCAGTACTTGGGCGGAGACGTCCCAGGGGGAATTCTACCAGGCAATCGTAGTCGGTTATGATGGGACGGATGAGGTTTGGAGTGCCATATCCTATGGCACGGCGGCTCCTGTGGCGGGGACTCACAGGTTGGGTGACCGGGTGATAAACTGGGTGGCGAATGGTTATGGCGCACCGATGGCCTGGAGATGTGTGGATGGTGGCACTCCAGGCGAATGGGCAAGCGAGGGTCCGCTGCCGGGGCTACAGACAGCCACCACTGCGGAGCTTGAGAATTCAGCTCATGCGATCAACACTGTCGGGAAATACATCGGTAAACAGGTTTGGAACTCCACGACGGCAAAGCCAGTCTTCGCCGTCGAAGTTGGGGCGACGAGCGTCTGGAATGACGCCGTAGGCGCATTGGCGCATACACCGATTCCATAGATAGAGGAGATTCATCATCATGAAAAAACTATTCATAATTATAGCGATTTTGGTTTGGGCTGGAACGGCATGGGCGGGGCCGGTGGTATCCGGCAGCGCCTCCTCCACCCCCGCCACCGAAGCCGTAGCGGGCGTGTCCCGTTTCTGCACTGCTGCGGAGGTAACGGCAGGGGTGACTGGCGGATGCATCGTGGATGATGTAAATCTCAAGACGGAGCTGGACAAGAAGCAGAATGCTGCTACGGGCCTCACAGCATCAAAGCCAGTCTGTACTTCTGGCACTTCCACTTTTGCCGTCTGTGCCGGAACTGAGGGGGTGTGGGCCACTGCGGCATCTGTAGTTGACTGGACCGCCGACCAGGGGGCGACGAATATCCATGCGGGGAATATACCGGACCTGTCAGGGACGTACCAAGCCGCCGATGCCGACTTTCCTTCTCTTGCCGCTGGCATTTCCGGTCCTGTTGTCGGCCTTGGAAACGGCAATGGGTATCGCAATATCGCATCAACAGACCTCCTCCCCTCCGATGAGATCGTGGCAGGTGGCGGCACAGTTGACGCGATCACGGCTAACTACACCATTGACAAGACTTTGGCCGACAAGACCATTGCACGGTTCCGATCAGCCGGTGCGAATACCAGCACAACGCCTTCTTTCGCCCCTGACGGCCTGACAGCCCATACCATCGTCAAACACGGCGGCGTCGCCTTGAGTGCCGGGGATATTGGAGCGGCAGGGATGATCTGTGTTTTGCAATACGACCTTGCCAATACGAGATGGGAATTGATGAATCCTGTCAAGCCGAGCGGGACACTGGCACTTAGCGAAATTAACGCTCCCTCCTCCGATTCCGACCCTAGCACCACCCCGGGGCAGTTTAAGCATGACTCAACGGACACCGGGTCAAACTCAGGCGGTACGTTTAAATGGTACGACGGCGCACAGGTTCGCTCTTTTGTAGACACTGGCACCAACTACACCATAATCACGAAAACAGAATATCTTCCTATCCGCTATGCAGAAGATGGGACCACAGCTCCATCGGCGGCGGCTGAAATCAGCACCACTACGGCAATCGGCCGTTCGTTCTCAGAAGGCGATGACGTTGTTTTCTGGTGGGTTATCCCGAATGACTATATAGGTGGGGTGAAATACCGGGTAATCTACGCCCTGTCTGCCGATGCTTCAGCGGACGAGACGGTTGTGTTCTCGATGGCCGGGAGTGTCGTTGCGAACAGCGGGGCGCTTGCGGGGGCGGCAGGAACGGCCCTTACCATAGCTGACGAATTGACCACGGATGACGATCAATTTCAGGTAATGATGACTGACTATTCCGCCGAATCAAACGCTGATTGGAGTCTGATGGCAGGTGGATTGGCGCGGCTTGAGTTTTCGAGCGCAGCAGCGGGCGATTACGCAGGTGGTGAACCTCTTGTGATCGGAATTGAGATAAAATATAAGGCTAAGATCATCGGTATTGCGGGGTACTAACCATGAAGCGATTACTCATCATAGTGATACTCTTGTGGGCCTCAGCGTCCTTTGCGGCCGAACCATTTCAGCTTGCCCGGATGAATCCCTATATCGCCGGGGCTGGGAGTGCGGCGGCATGTGGTACTTCCCTCCACGAAGATGCTCTCGGAACCGATCTTTCCCTCTGGACCTCCGAAACCGATCCCAATAGCGAAGGTGCTATTTCTGGTGGGTACTACGTAATCACTCACAGTGGGGATGGAGATGATATTTACATAACAAAAACACTTGCCTCTGGTGTTGCTGAGGGTTGGTTTCAGGTTACTTTTAATTTATCGGATGTCACCGCCATCGCTGCGGGCACTACGTCGCATAAGTTTGCACTTCTTAGAAACGCAGCAGGGAATGAGAAGGGCTACCTGAAATTTCTTTTAAACGGCGACGGAAACATCTCACAACTTGTTGTGGTATTGGTAAATGACGCTTTCGGGGAAAATACTGATTCGCTAAGCGTTTCATTGTCACCTGATACAGATTATAGCATTAAATGTCATTATCTCCACGCTGGGGATGTGGGGAACATATACTGTTATTTCAATGGGTCAGGGACGGCTGATCCTAAGGTAGAGGGTGTGGATAACAATACCGCCATGCCTATTTGGCAGGGGGTTTCTCTGGGCGCACCTCTGACTGCTATTACCGCCGCATCAACCTGGAAATTTAAAAATTGGGAGTGGAGGACGGATGATTGTTTTTAAGGATAATAACCCATGAAGAAACTCGCACTTAGCTGCTTACTTGCGTTCCTTTGGCCGACTCTTGCTCTTGCCACGCCGCTTGCGGATTGTGCAAAAGACACTCTCGACACAGCCATAGCAGATACAACTACTTACCCGAATGGATCAACCATAGAACTTCCTTCTTGCGAAGAAACGACTTGGGCTGATTGGGTAACTGTTGACCGAGCCTTAACGATTAAAGGTCAGACGACAACCTCTCGAAATGCGTCTACCTATGTGGTGACAGCTACTGATTCCACCATTATAACAGGGAAGGGGTTCACCGTCTCGGCAGATAATGTAGTGATCACCGGAATCACTTTCCAAAACATGACTATAGCGAATCCAAATGCAGTTATCATCACTCCGGTAGCTGGATACACGAATCTTGATATATATGGAAACCATTTTGATAACTGCAACGCTCGCCTTGTAACACAAAAACGGGACAATTCCGGCTTGAGATTTTATCGGAATCTGGTCACTCAGCCCGGTTATGAAACGCTCTACATAATTGGAGCCGGGAAAACTTCTTGGGACATAGGAGGGTCGTGTGGGAGTTCATCTACCAGTAAAACTTCCTGGATAGAGGATAATGAATTTAGACTGACAACGGCTACACAGACAAATATCATTGACGCGGATGAAGGTGCGAGGGTCGTAATAAGGGGAAACTTATTTACGGGGAGCGCAACTTATAGCATTTCCTCTAATGTTATTGAGAGTCATGGGCATTGTTATACCTATAGGGACATGGATACGAATTGGGGGACGTATTGTCTGGAGGTTTACGACAATAAATTTGCCAATCCTGCTGATCCGAGTTTCGGCGGGCAGGGTATAGTCGAACCCCGTGGCGGCAGAAGTTATGTCTATAAAAATACGGTTTCCAACACTGGTTGGTATCCGTATTATATCGTTGGTTTCATGGATAATCAGGTTGATGTAGCCTGTAACTTAACTGCTTGCGCGAACCAGGATCACGAAGATGGTGGATATCATGCCGTTCCAATAAGCGGTGATCCCAACTTTGGCGGAACTCCCCTTTTGTGTACGACCTATCCTTGCCCCATGCAAGTTAATAATAGTTATGTTTTTGGCAATACTTTTACAGAGCGTCCGGGATATCAAGGGGGGCACAGGAGGGATTATAGTGGCGCAGATCAGTATGCGAACTTTATCCAAATAGATAGAGATTGGTGGTCAGATTATTACGAGGGGTCAGCTCATAACACTTATGGAGAGGGAACGTCTCTCCCTGAAACCTGCACCACACATGCTCTGTATTGGCATACTGGAACGCAAACACTATCTCGATGCACGGCCACAGATACCTGGACTGCGGTATATTCTGCATATACCTATCCGAATCCATCTCGGCTTGACCTCGGCCCGGATGAAACCGCGCCTACGTTTGGTTCTGGAAACATAGATGTAAACGGGGTTGTTCTCACTGTGAATTTTGCCGAGACTGTCTCGGAAGGCGCAGGATACGCAGATGGGGATTGGACCTTGGCCTGCTCGGTGACGGAAGGCTTGACCGTTGCCCACGGTACGGGCGATGGAACGAGTACATGGGCGTTTGACATTACGGGCGGGCCTATCCAGGCCAATGAAGTCTGTACCATCGATTGGGCAGGAACGGCGAATGGGGTGGAGGATGGTTCGGGGAACGATTTAGCGGCCTTCGACCCAGCAAAATCATTGACTAATGGTTCGCTTGAAGGCGCGGCTGGACCGTGGATTGTAACCTCCCCAACTATCTCAGGGAACGGATGCACGGTTTATCCGCCACTAACGACACAAGTAGCCGATGGAAACCCCTTTGAACTGTTGCGGACGGTAACCTCTGGATATCATGTCGAGAGCTACACCGAAGACACCTGCGGCGGGACATGGACGGGGAATATCTATAACATCACCTCCATCGAGGCCGACTGCTCAATGGGGACGCTGACCTGCCGTACCGACAACGGCTCCGCAACGCTGGTGCCGACCGGGACAGCGGGGGCGGGCAGTATTACGATTCAGTAAGGACCGGGCGGGCTGACCTGCCCTAAATACGATGAGGCAAAACGACCGGGCTCCGGCCCAGACGATAAAGGGGGACGGGTGAATGGATATATGGTCTCTGGTTACAGGCGGACCTCTTGCGGCATGGATAGCGTATATCCATTTTTCCAGGCCCTCGCGCAAAGAGTGTGATCTGCGGCATGATTCGGTCGAGCGGGATCAGGATAATACTTGCACAAAAATGGAAGCAATGCATCACGATATCCGCGAAATAAGAGAGATTCTTATTCATCATGTGTCGAAGGGATGAATGATGGAAACGCGAAGGGAACAATAAATGGACGCATTTGAATACGCATTTGAAAAGACCATTGCCGCCGAAAAAGGGTACAGCGACGTCTCCGGCGACCGCGGCGGGAGGACAAAGTACGGCGTGACCGAAGCTGTCTTCCTTGATGCGTTGCGGCGTGGGATTATCTGGGGCACATCGGATATTAAAGATCTTACCGTCGCCCAGACACGCGCGATCTTCAAGACCGGTTTTTGGTTGCCGCTCCGTCTGCATGAAGTCCAATCCTGTGTGGTCGCCGCAGAGATCTTCGACACAGGGATTAACATGGGGATACACATGGCAGCCGTCATTACTCAAACGGCCCTGAATTACCTTGGCGAGAAAATTGAAGTTGATGGAATTATCGGAACACAAGAGACGTTGCCGGCGATTAATAAATGGGTCAA
The DNA here is from genome assembly GCA_028711995.1 of Dehalococcoidia bacterium. Taxonomy (NCBI): domain Bacteria; kingdom Bacillati; phylum Chloroflexota; class Dehalococcoidia; species Dehalococcoidia bacterium. Next base: position 5,602 of record JAQTRE010000148.1, read on the forward strand.
AAAGGATGAGCAGGTACTGTTTGTTTGCCTGAATGGATTCCAATTCGTCGTCTATGCCGATTTGGTCAACGACGGCCTGATCGACCGTATCCAGAACATGGTCCGGAGCGATAAAGACCAGGTGAAGTTTGCCGCTGGATGGACGAAACGCATTCAGAGTTATGTCATGCTGAGGGAGGGGTGAGATGAAAGAAATTGAATATTACGAGGTTTTTGCTGTAATTGACTCATCAACGCCGATTGATACACCTGATGAGTGGTACTCTAAAGATAAATTTGAAAAACAGGAAGACGCGGAAGCATACAAAACTGAGTTAGATAAAGAATTACTGAGCAAGATTAAGGAGAATCCGAGTTATCGTAACCTTCATACCAGTTACCATACTCGCTCTCAAACATTGAGGCTGAAATAAAATGACCCCCTCCGAAATCGCCGCCCGCCTCCGGGCACTGGCGGATGAGATTGAAAAAGCAGAGAAGCCGGAGTTACCCATCATCCCGGCGGATATTCAGGAAACCGGCCCGGTTGTCTCTGCCGCCAACCCCTACGTCGATAGTTCGGCTATGATCCCGCTCAAGTCTGACGATCACCTGATTGCCAGTCCAAAGATCATGGACAACATCATGAGTTCCCGCTATTGGCGGATCTATTGGCAGATCTCACATCAGGCAAAGGTGCCGCTGCTTATCCTTCGCGGTGCTCACCCAGACGGATGCATGGATTTTGAGTATCCGAAGAAGCCAGACGGGACACTCGACCGGGATGCAATGGACAGACTCAGGGATGCGTTTCGCGAGATTGCCGTTCCGCACTATCCCCCGGGCCAGGAATGGCGGGATACCTCGCCGGCAGATTTGCGGGTTGGGTCGGACGTGTGGTCGACGGCGATTGCAAAACATATATCGATTGATGATAAGATGTTCCACAGGTTCGACTCTGTGCTCTATTCACATGGGCACATGGATGTGAGGACGCCATGATAAGACCACAGGACCTAAAGGGAACGCAAGTTCCATACCGGGCAGGGTACAAATATGTCGTTGCTGAAGATCACGCAAATAGCCTTAGCCTGTTCTTGCCGTTCCCCGGTTTTGTGGGTGAGTATGCGCCGATTGGATTCCCTCAAGAACCGGGGCCGGAGATCCGCTTTGTTGGCAACGAGTATGTCCGGTTATACGAAAATGGCTTGCTCTGGTTTCGCCACGGCTACGCCTGGGATGGATGTTCGGGGCCCACCATCGACGACGAATCGAACATGCGGTGCGGCCTTTACCATGACGGCCTGTATCAGCTTATGCGGAAGGGGTATCTTCCGCAAACGTGGCGCGACTATGCCGACAAAGTATTGAAAAACTGTGGGATTGCTGACGGGATGGACGTTACAAGGGCCGAGATGTACCATTTCGCCGTTGATCGATTCGCGGCAGGATCGGCAAAGGTCGG
>JAQTRE010000149.1 GCA_028711995.1 Dehalococcoidia bacterium
TCTTCTTTGCCTCTCTATCCACTTCGTAGAGACAGTAGGGCTCGCGCCCCGGAACCACTCTCTTGTAATGGTATTGCTTCTGCATCTATTCCTCCTAACTAACTGACAACAGCACAGCCTTGTAAAGGTGCTGTAAAAGTTCAGGTCATCCTCTGGGCAATCCCAGCCCCCTGGCGATGATAGTGCGCTGAATCTCCGAGGTGCCGGCGCCAATGGTACGCCCCAGGCTGCTCTGGTACACATGGCTTACCCTGCCCCCGAGTTTGACCCATTTTGACCCTTTCAGCAATTCGCCGTAATGGCCCAGCATCTGCATGCCAATGCCGGATACCCGCTGCATCAACTCGCTTCCGAATACCTTTGACATGGACCCTTCCATCTGTGGTACTTGTTTGTTCTGCTGCATCCATGCCACGCGGTAAGCCAGCAGTCGACCCACCTCGCATTCAATGGCCGCCTGGGCCAGTTTATGTCTGATCAACGTGGCGCGAGGCGATGTGTCGCCCTTCAATTCCTCTCGGGCAAATTTATTGAGTTCGTCCAGCAGACGTCGGGTATAGGCCAGTCTCTCGATGCCGGAACGCTCCAGAGTGAGTAGCGAGGTGGCCACCTTCCAGCCCTCGTTGAGCTTCCCTACCAGGTTTTCGACTGGAACCTTCACATCATCTAAGAAGACCTCATTAAAGGCATCTCCACCCGCTATGTTCTTCAAGGGTCTCACTTCAAGACCGGGGGTCTTCATATCAACCAGAAGAAAGCTGATGCCCTTGTGCTTTGGAGCTTGAGGATCGCTTCTGGCCAGCATAAACATCCACTGAGCCAGATGGCCGCCGCTGTTCCAAACCTTCTGACCGTTCACCACAAAGTGATCGCCTTTCAGGACAGCGGTAGTCTTCACCGCCGCCAGATCGGAGCCCGCTTCAGGCTCGCTGAATCCCTGACACCATATAACCTCTCCCCTGGAAATAGGGGGAAGGAATCGAGCTTTCTGTTCCGCATTTCCGAAGGCCAATATGGTAGGGCCAGCCATAGCGATCCCTGGAAAATCGATACCAGGAGCCGCCTGATAGGCCATCTCTTCCTTGAAAATAGCCTGCTCGTAATAGGAACGCGCCTGCCCACCGTATTCCTTGGGCCAAGCCATGGTGAGCCACCCTTTTGCACCCATCTTGGGCGCCAGCTTTCGGCCCATCTTGAAGAACTCCTCATCCTCCATCTCATCTTCGATGTAGGTAGGCCCTTCCCAGTTTGGCGGCAACTCTTTCTTGAGGAAGTCCCTGATCTCCTGCAGGAACGCCTGCTCCTCTTTGGTGAAGGTAAAGTCCATGATACACTCCTTACCGGCTACGAGTTATCTGACGAACCTCTGATCAAGCAGGGGCGATTTAAAAATCGCCCCTGCCAATTTCTCACGTTATCTACTTTATATTCAAGAACTCCAGGGCATTATCACGGAGAATCTTCTTCTTGATGGAATCCTTCATATCCAGAGACATGAGCGACTGTTTCACAGACTTGAGACCGAACCCATTGGTTCCGAACATGACTTTGTTGGCTCCCCGGCTCTTCATGAAATCCAGAGTGGCCTTCTCAAGGTTGGTGGGCATGTAGGCAGAGATATCGCCATACACATTGTTATGTCTCCAGAGCATGGAGCACCACTCATCCACCCAAGGATATCCGGTATGAGACAGATTAATCTTCAAATTCGGGAAATCGATGGCAACCTCATCAACATACATGGGATGTCCGACCTCGCTGGGCAGCGGCTCAGCGGAATGTCCGACCTGCATCCCAACGGGAATTCCCAGTTCCAGACACTTGGCATAGAGAGGATAGCACTTCTTATCATTGGGGGCGAGGCCGAAGGTAATGGGATGCATGTAAGCATACTTGAAACCATATTCCTTGACGCCCTTTTCGATTTCCTTCAAGCTGTTTTCAATGTCGAAAGGATTGTATCCGGCGCCGCCGATGAGTCTGCCTTTGCCCTTCGCAATGATCTCACCGAGTTTATCCGTATTCATTTTATACCCATAGATCAGTTGATGATGGTAACGGGGAGACCACATCTTCATATCGTTAAGGATGACATATTCATATCCCGCCTCGTCCATCTCAGCGATGAGTGCTTCCACGCTGGGGTTCTTGTAAAGAAATCCCGACTTCTGTATTTGCTTGAACTCCTCCCGGTTGGGCACGTGTCCCTTGAACACGGTCTTAAAGGTGCCAGAGCACATCACATGGTACTCTTTCCAGTCGAACATAAACTCTTCGTCAAATCCTGCCGAGTCCGGATAATTCATGATATCGATAGCCTTAATGTCTTCCATTCTTCCTCCTTTTACTGCTTTTCGGATAACTAATTATTGAACCGCCCCGACTATCCTTACGGGGAAACCGGACTATTTTGCCTTGTAAATGGGTTTGCGTTTCTCCAGGAAAGCCTTCGGGCCCTCTACGGCATCTTCGCTCTTGAACACCTGATAGAGAAGCGCATTCTCGATCTCGATGCCGGAACTGACAGGTTTATCCAGTCCCATGGCCATGGCATTCTTGGCAGCTCGGACCGCCAGAGGCGCATTGCGGCAGATCTTCTCAGCCAGTTTCCAAGCTTCCGCCATCAACTGGTCATGGGGAACTACAGCGTTCACCAGCCCCAAACGATACGCTTCCTTGGCATCAATCGACACTCCGCTCATCACCATCTCAGCGGCCTTATTTCTCGGGATTTTTCGGGCAAGCCTCTGGGTTCCTCCCCAGCCGGGAATAACGCCCCATTTCACCTCAGGCAATCCGAAGGAAGCCTTCTCAGAGGCAATAATCATGTCGCACGCCAAGGCTACTTCCATTCCCGCCCCGACAGTGATTCCATTGGCGGCAGCGATGATCGGCTTGTCCAAGTTATACATGCCCCGTGCAATATGGATAGCGAGGTAGTCCATATGTCCCTTTGATACACTCAGAGGGACAATTTCCTTAAGGTCCGCTCCGGCACTGAAAGCTTGATCACCGGCCCCGGTCAGAATGGCTACCCATGCATCACGATCCTCGCGAAATTGCAGCAACGCATCGGAAAATTCCTTGGTCTGTTGCACACTGAAGGCGTTCATCGCCTCCGGCCGGTTGAAGGTGATGGTTACGATCTTGTCTTTTTTCTCGTAAAGCAGTGCCATATGCAAACCTCTTTCGTTTTCGCTGTCAAATTCAATTCTTGGGCCAGAAAGCCGCTCGAGCCTTCTTGGTCAGTTCAGCACGATGATCCGGGTGAGCCAGAGCGATGAATGCATCAGCTCTGTATCGCTGCGATTTTCCCTTCACACGGGCAATTCCGTTCTCAGTGACCACAATATCCGTCAGCCAGCGAGGAATGCTGACCACACTTCCGGGCTCGAATGCAGCGACGATTTTGGATCTGCCATCGCTGGTGGTCGAGTTGAAAGCCAAGACGTATCTGCCGCCCTTGGCTAACCCGGCACCGATAGCAAACGATGCCTGTCCACCGGTACCTGCCTTCATTGTATAACCCAAGCCATCGGTAATTCCCTGTCCGGTGAAGTCGATGGCAAAACAGGAAGCAAAGACCGTCATGTTCTCATGCTGGGCAATAATTCTGGGGTCAAGACAATACTCAGCCGGATAGAGCTCAAATTGCGGGTTCATATCCACAAAATCATATTCGGCTCGTCCGCCTCCCACTGCGGTACCCACAGCAACGTTCTTGTGGAGCTGTTTGCGCGATCCGGTGATCTGACCTGACTTGACTCCCTTAATAAGGCCGGGGGAGATAATCTCGGTGTGTATACCAAGTTCGGATCTGCCTTTGTATGCGCCCAGATCGAAGAGGAACTCTGTCGACCCGCCGATGCCGACCATTATACAATCGCCATCCCGGGTGAGGCTGTGAACATATTCGGCGATCTTCTTCTCCGCTTCGCCAGGGCCGCCGATCATTCTGCCGGTCATGTCTCGCGTTTGCGGAGGAGTGCCCAAGTCGATGTGCTGTACGAAATAATCGAACTCAGATACATGCGCACTGTTCTCACCGTACGTCCTGATTTGATTTGAATTTACCTCGGCGATAACGATCTTTGCGAGCGCCATCTCGCTGTGCTTGAACCAAACCGATCCGCCAAAGGAGACATATCCGTGCTTATCCGGCGGTGAGACGGTCACCACGAGAATATCCAAGGATCCTTGTATCTGATCGATATTGAAATCCCGGCGCATCAGCACATCCGGGATCAGGAAATCTGCTATTCCCAGCTCAAACAGCTTGTGGATCGTGGGCATCGCGTACGGTGCCTCGATCATGAAAAACTCTTCGACCCCGGGTTCGTACCAGATGAAGTCTCTTGCTTGCATTGCAGGGCAAATCTTTACGCCTCTGACGTCGCCTACCCTTGCCTGCAAGGCATAGTTGAAAGTGACGGGCTCTCTACCCATCGGAATACTAATGAAATCCCCGTCCTTTACCAGAGCTGCAGCTTGCTCAGCCGTGACTGTCTTTTTTTTATATTCTTCTTGCCAAGACATGCTAACCCCTTTTCCTTATCTCAGTTTACTAACGTGATATCAGAACTGGCCCTCTCACTAAATCGACAACGTCCGTTGGCGGCGATATTACGGTTTCGCCGGCGCCGGATTGACCATGCCTTCACCCAGAGTGAACGGGAACGTCTTCGACAGGCTGTCGACGGTCCACTGTGTGTCCCTGCAAAGCGTCTTCACCTGCATCAGTTTTTCCAGGATGATCTGATTGCCGTAAACCACAAAGGTATTGCCGTTGATATTAGCCGCTTCGTTGGTGGCCAGATAAACCACCAGAGGCGCAACATCCTCGGGGCTCAGTTTCATCAGTTGCTCCATGCCCGCAGCCCTTGCCTTGGATACCGGGTCCGGGGCCGCCTTGAGCTGATCGACCAGCTTTACCATCTCGTCGGTCACCGTCATTCGAGTGCCTGCTCGAGGGCGGATGACGTTGCAGGTTACCCCGTATCGGCCCATTTCCATGGCAACTGTCCGGGTCAGGCCCACAATACCCTCTTTAGCCGAAGCGTAGTTGGATTGAGTGGGATTGCCCATAGCTCCTGCCTCGGAGGATGTATTGATAATTCTTCCCCACTTCTGTTCCTTGAAGAGCAGACAAGCTGCTCGTATGCAGTAGAAATGGCCATAGAGGTGTGTCTTGAGAACGGCATCCCATTCTTCTTCCACCATCTTAACGATAGGCTTGTCGCGGAGAATGCCGGCGTTATTTACCAGAATATCCAAACGCCCGAAGCTGTCTATCGCAGTCTTGACAAGGCTTTCGCCTGCTTTCCAGGTACCGACCGCATCGTAATTGGCAACTGCCTGTCCGCCAGCTTTTTTGATCTCGGCTACCGTCTCATCGGCAGGCCTTTCGGCGGTCGCTTTGCCATCGGGGCTCACACCGGGGTCATTGATCACGACTTTGGCGCCTTCGGCAGCCAGCGCCATAGCCTCCGCTTTGCCTAATCCTCTGCCGGAACCGGTAACAATTGCCACTTTGCCCTTTAATCTATCACCCATTTTCTTACACCCTCCTTGAATATCTGCTGTTATGCTAGAACTTTATCGAAATTGAAGCGCTAGAGCGCCAATAACTCCACCAGCTTTTCCCGATGGTAATCGCCATCGCCAAAGAGCACCTCGCCCACCTTGGCGCGACGGAAATACAACTGCATATCGTGATCTCGGGTGAAACCAATGCCGCCGTGAATCTGCTGCCCCAGCGCCACCACTCGACGATAAGCATCGCTGACCCACGCTTTGGCCATACTTACCTTCTCATCACAAGGCAAGCCCTGGCTGATAGCCCAGCACGCCTCATAGGTGATGAAACGCGATGCATCCACATCAATAGCCATGTTGGCACAGTGGTGCTGGATGGCCTGGAAAGAACCGATCGGGACATCGAACTGCACCCTCTCTTTGGTATAGCTCACTACCATTTCCAGCACCTGTTGCGCGCCGCCGACCATTTCGACGCACTCGGCAGCGGCTGCCAGCATCAGTATCTTCTCAATCAGCGCCCATCCCTGGTTCAATTCACCCAGGAGATTCTTCTTGGGCACCGATACGTTTTCCAGTTTCACTTCGCATTGCCGGTCTGAGGCGATCGTCTTCAGTAGAGTACAACTGATCCCCGGACTCTTAGCATCCACCAGAAACAGGCTTACCCCATGAGATGGATCGCCTTTGCTTTCCGTTCGAGCCGCACAGATCAAGTAATCGGCTACGTGGGCATTCGATACAAACAGCTTGGTGCCATTAACAACGTAGTGATCCCCTTCGGCTTTGGCCATGGTGGCTATGCCTGCGGGATCGTAGGTGCCTTTCTGCTCGAGGAGAGCCATGGTCATGATCATCTCCCCGTCGGATATCTTGGGCAGAAACTCCTGTTTCTGTTCTTTAGAGCCAGCCTCCAAGATGGGAAGACCCCCCAGAATCACTGTTGAAAAGTACGGCCCGGGAAGGCACGCCCGGCCCATCTCCTCCAGCAGCGCTGCCAGATCCAAGAAGCTCATTCCCTGTCCCCCATATTCCTCGGGGAATACCAATCCCATCCAGCCTAAATCCGCCATCTCCTTCCAGAGTGCGCGGTCGAAACCCTGCACATCCTCCTCCATCTCCCGCACGAAGCTCTTGGGGCATCTATCGGTGAGAAAACGTCGGGCATCTTTGCGAAGCATTTCCTGAATTTCTTCAAAGCCGTAGTCCATTTGCCTTTTCCTCTTTTATTCAAAAAGTACCCCAGTCTGACACACAGCTATCCCAAGCTCGTTCACACATTTGGGGAGAAGCGCTTCAGGCCGTCGCCCGTTCTGAGAAGACCTTTGCGTTGCCCGGGTTATGCCCTATTCCCCATCTCAGCCTTAGACATACTCCTTACCGATCAACTCGCGCACCAAGACGGTCTTCATCACCTGGGC
>JAQTRE010000150.1 GCA_028711995.1 Dehalococcoidia bacterium
TGCTTATGCCTGTGGTTCTCTCTGAACATCCCTTCACCTCAAGTCGAATAGCCTCAACTTGAGTCTATCGCATCCCAATATCAGCTTCAATACCAAGGCGCTACCTTTTTGCAGGAACGCCATATATCCCTTTGGTTGCCTTTTGGAACTCGTTCCAGGTCTGGATTGTTTCATCGCCGTACCTCAAGAATGGGCGAGCATATCTCAACCTGTTGAGTTCCGTTGGATCGAGGATGCCAAGTGCGAGCCAGCCCGCGTTTTGCCATGAAGGATCATTGGCAAAGGTATGGACATCATATGCTGTACCACCAACATTGATAGCTGTAAAAGCAACCGCAGCAATAATCGCAAGGGGAATGAGGAACTCCCCGCTGGGATCGGTATACCTCAGTGGGTTGTTGAGGCAGTATGTGTATCTGTTAAAGTTCTGCGGATCGGCGGGATTGGGAACAATGGTATCCGCGCTGATGAACCGGCCGATCTCGACATCGTAATATCTGGCAACAATTGAACCTGCCGCAAGATCGTAGCCACATCCCCCTCAGCCGGATACGATTTTGGGGCTACCCCCCCTCGGCCGGGACGCAAGACCGCCGCTTTTTCAGCTTGACCCCCGATGCGAGTTTTCGGCCCCCAATCCGCCAAGGCCGATATGCATTTGTTAAAGAACGAGCTTAAGCCCGTCGTCTTACCTCATACGATAGACAAATGAGACAAGAATTGCAAGAGACTGGCATTGACATGGTATCGGATGTGGATTAGAATAGCTATATCAATCAATGTAACTGCAGGGGGATGCCTTTGAAGACCATCCAGATGACATTAGATGAGAACCTGGTTGAAGCCGTTGACGAAGTGGTTAGGGAACTCAATACCACTCGCTCTGCTTTCACGCGCAGTGCGCTCCAAACCGCCCTGGATCGCATCAAGATCAGCCGCCTTGAAGAGAACCACCGCAAGGGTTATGCGGCTCATCCCGTAACCAAAGAGGAGTTCATCGACTGGGAAGAGGAACAGGACTGGGGAGACAAATGAAACAGGGAGAGGTCAGATGGTACAAGTTCAAGGCTCCCGATAAGAAACGGCCTGTTTTAATCCTGACCCGTGACTCTATTTCCGAGTACCTCGGAGAAGTGACTGTTGCCCCGATAACTTCCACCATCAGAGATATCCCCAGCGAAGTGTTCCTGAGTAAGCACGATGGCATGACACAAGATTGTGCCATTAACTTCGACCACATTCAAACAGTATCAAAAGGCAAAGTGGGCTCGCTCATCATGACCCTCTCTGAGGATAAGATGCAGGAAGTCCGTAAAGCGATTCTGTTTGCCCTCAATCTGTGAATACCCTCGGTCTCTATTTGGCTGCCTTGCTTCCTTTTTCCGCATAGTGCTGCTCCACCAGAGGCTCGGCAGGGACGAAAGGAAAACCGCAGAGATCACGGAGCACACAGAGATGTAGACTATTTTTCCCTCCGTGCCCTCTGCGCCCTCTGCGGTGATATTCCACGCCTCGGGCCACAGCAGCCTTACCATAACCAGTTATGGTAAGTGGGACCATTCGTATTCAAGGAAAGGAGAAGGACGGCAGCGACTAGAGAGGCCGGAGGAATCCAGCCTCTTCTGTATTTTGTGATGGTGGATTTGGCATCCACCCTACCTCTAATACTGTGGGGGATTATGATACCCCACGGCAGGTCCAATATCAAGCGCAGGTCTCGGTTGCCCAATCCCGGCAAGTCAGGCCCACACCCGGCAGCGGAGGGGAACCCAACCACCCCACGCACTAACGAGATTTATGTGTAAGCTTTCGCTCCCAACCCTTCCAACCCGTACCCCTAACATAAAAGCGTCAGTGCGTCCCAGTAGGGCACCACCCCGAAAGACGCTCCCGGCCGTGGCCCAACTTGCCGGGGCGAGTGGTGGGAGAACTAGGCCTTGTTTGCCGAACAATTCATTTTTGATTTCAAGGATCACTCTAGCAATGTAGAGGTCTTATCCACAAGCCATCCAAGAGATTCTGCTTTCTTTTGAAGCTGCTCTGCATGATACATTGAATACCTACCAGCATACCATTTGCGAGTCTGCTTTATCTCTATAAGAAGTCCATTGATCGAGACAGAGGCTGCATTTGGTACGAGTTGCCTCAACGAGACTATATCTGAGGCAGTAGGCTCTTTTACATTCCAGAGTAATGTCACTTCGACATGTTCTGTATCAGCGAAATCTTCATCTGGATATACACGCGTATTGATTTCGGTTCCACAGCGAGCACAACGTAACATTTGCAGATGACCACGCTGCTCTACAAGTACAAACTCAGAACTCGCGCAATTAGGACATTTTTGTTTTTTCATCTCTATCATGAATGTCACCAGGAAACATGACTATATAGTGGATTGGTGTTCAAGTTATGAATTATCTGCTGATCTGTAGCATTCAGGAATCCAGCTGCCCTTTGCCATTGATATGCATCAAGCTCATGCATCAGCCTGTACGTGTCAGGGGTTATACCTTGAAGAATATGGCGAGATTCGTGGGCAGCAATCCCTGCTGCACGCCTTGCGTTTCTTACCTTGTCCATTGCAATATAAACATCACGACCAGGTGCCCAAGATGCGCGACCTGCAGCTCCCATACGGAATGGATCAGTTGCCACAAAGTTTAGTCGAACTTTGCCACGCTTTATCAAGGATGCAGTTGCCAATGATTCTCTTGTCCCGCTTTGTCGCAGTTGTCGCATGACAGCAGCTTGAGATACCTCATTTACAACATTCGCTCCGCCTATCCTCGCAGCATCGCCTCCAGCATTGACTGCTCTATATGCATTATCCGCCTGATTAATTCCCCTGTAGACATCATAGGCCTCATCGGCATGGGTAGCTCCTCTGACTGCCACACCGCCACCAGCAACGAATGGGATAAAAGCACAACCGATGTCAGCGCCTAATGCTGCCCAGTTTTCCCAATCGGTGGGATATTTAATGATGGTATAGACATCATAAACAGCGCTGCCGATATCAAACAGCGTATCCAGGAAGTGCCCGCTCGGGTCGGTGTATTTCAGCGGGTTGTTGAGACAGTATGTGTATCTGTTAAAGTTCTGGGGATCGGCAGGATTCGGGACAATGGTGTCCGCGCTGATGAACCGGCCAATCTCCGCATCGTAATATCTGGCATTATAGAAGTATAAGCCGGTTTGGTCAAGCCTCTGGCCGGTGAACTTCTTATCCGTATCCAGCAGCGGGTCGGTATCCTGGCGTTTGGAGCCAAACGGATAATACTGCTGGTCCTGCTCCAGGCTGATCCGGCCCCCATTGCTGTCTGTGGTGAAGACTGTGCTTCCCAGATGATCGGTATGGACATACTCTAGCGTGGATGAGCCGTCATCGGTGACCTTCCTGAAGGCCACTTCCTGCCCGCCGAGGTAGTAATGGGAGGTTTCCTTGCCAGTGGTGAGGTTCTTCTCGAAGTAGGAGTTGACGTAGAGGACTCTCTCGCCATTCTCTTCCTTCAATAGCCGGTCGCCGAAGGCATCGTAGGCAAAGGTGGCTTGTGTTTGCATGTCATCCAGATTGGTGACCTTGACCAGCCTGTTTTCTTCATCCCACTGCAGTTTCTGGTTATGGGAAACCCTCTGCTCCATGTTGCCATTGGCGTCGTAGGTGTAGGAATTTGTACCAGCCGAGGTAACGGCGTGCTTGTGGGCCGGATCCTCGTAAAGATAGGTCCGGCCGTTGGCCGATTGGATGTTGCCCAGTTTGTCATATCCATAGCTCCGGCTGTATGACGTCGAACCGCCGCTGGCCGCGGCTGTTTTGATCCGGTCCAGGAAGTCGTAAGTGAAGGTCTCCGTCTCCCCGGTTACTACGTTGTGCCGCTGGGTGAGGTTGCTGCTGGCGTCCCAGGTGTGCTCGATGTCCTGTAAGGGATTGCCATCTTTGGTGGTACGGATGCGCCAGAGATTGCCATAGTAACCGCCGGGGTTATCGTTGTCTCCGCCAACGCCCCAGTAGCCATAGATGGTCCGAACCACGTTGTTCAGGTCGACGTCGCCTAGATCGATCTGTTTCACCTGGCCCAGCGGGTTGTACTGCATATCACTCACCAGATAGTCATCGGTGCCTTCGAACTTGAGGGTCTTCGGCAGACCGCGATCGCTGTAGTCTTGCTCCACCATCTCCCCTTGCTGATTGGGATAGGTGACCGTTTTGAGGCGGTCGGCGCTGTCGTAATCATATATGGTAGTGTAGGTTTGACCGTCATAGGTGAGGGACTCCTCATGAAGGCGGCCGCGTTCATCGTAGGTGAAGGTGGTTTCTGCGATTGTCACTGGAGTCTCTGGCTCAGTGCCCCGAACGAAGGGATAGCCGTCGTTGGTCACCCCGTCCATATTCCAGACGGTGCCGAAATCCCAGCCAGCTAGTGTAAATGTCGATTTCGTTTTCATCTCGGCTGTTGATTTTCCAGTACCCAGTTGGGAGAAGTCCATCCCAGACGTTTCCATATCCCAAAAACAGGCATCAATAGAGGACTCTCCCTGCTTCGAGCCAAAACCGTTAGCGGAATTGCCAGTTCCGGTGTTTTCAACATGACCCGTCGCGTAGCAATTTTGATACAAAGCCCCGCTCCAGCCATCTTCGAAACCCACAAAACCGCCAACCGAGCCATTATTCCCAGATAACACGACTGGACCTATTGCATAGCAATTTAATATTTTTGTACTACCACATGTGAATCCTGCAAAACCACCAACGTCGCTCTGATTTCCATTATTAGAAACCCTTCCAGTAGCAATGCACCTTGTATAAGACTCATCGCCACACGTGAATCCAGAAAATCCTCCCACAGTGTTACCAATGCCGGATACAATCACATCTCCGGTGGCTCTGCAATCGGTCAGCTGTTCATGATCACAGGTATACCCAACGAATCCGCCAACCATGTTGTCATCGCCAGATACAGCCACATCTCCACCGGCGCTGCAATCCAGAAGCACCTCATACGAGCAAGTAAATGCAATGAAACCGCCAACCGTGTTATGTAGCCCGGAAGCGGTCACAATGCCTGTAGCACTGCAACCCGTCAGTTGTTCATAATTACAATCTGTTGACCAATTACGTCTACTGCAAACCTTGAATTCTCCCCATGTTTGCTATTATCAAGTGAGAACAGTGGGAAAATCGGGCAAATACGGTGGACTGGTTAATTATGGTACAGAACAATTGATTGATTCAATAGGAGATATGATCAGCTCTGTAGTGAGGTTGAGACATAAGCATAGTGGGCGTGTTGATATCGAACATACGTTCCACGAAACGTGGTTTTCCTGTGCGATTCCCTACAGTGTAACGGCGGATTCTGGTGATCTGTCATTTACTCATCTGAAGGCGGTTGCGCCGACGCAGTTGGCAACGCTGGCTGAGCCATTGCATGCAGACAGAGCGACACTTGACGATTCCTACGCATATAGGCGGTATACAGACACAGAGCTTGCAACCATGAACTTGGCGAATATCATGTCATCTCCCGAGGACATCGTATTTGTTAGCTCCAATCACGCATTCATTCATATGCCGAATCGTCCATCATGGGTAGAAGACGATTACATCCACTCGCTGCAGCTAGTGTTAATATTTAAAGTGCTACTCTGCAGATCGGAGGCGCACTTCGAATACGTAATCTCAAGCGTGTGGAAAAACAGGGCGCTGGGATCTAGAAAAGCACATAAGATCATAGTCAGCTCAAAGAGCGAGCTGAATCATATCTTGAATGCAACGAATCCTGGGCGATTCACCAAGTACTATGATCACGCGAAATTCATAGAGCAACTGAATGACCGAACCCAACTAAATCAGCATATTGAGGTGGCGCGTGATAAGTTGAATGTATTTGAATGTATTGCAGGGCCTGAGGGACGAGATGCAACAGAATACAGATTTCGTGATAAGAGACGTCCTCTTTTTTCTTGCGGGTTTCACAACAGTAGCCACCTTACTTTCATTGCTGCAAACAGGTAGTACCGGTTCGATGAATGTATATGGGATCGAAGTCTTGCATCGTAATCTGCCGGTGGCTTGGGTTCAGAATGTTGGTCTGTCTGTTTTTGCCGACGCGATATTCTTGATCTTGGGTCGTATGTTGGGTCGCACAAAAAGGAGAAACAAGAAGTGAGTCATGAGGTGTCAAGTTGAATGAGAATCTTGAAATCAGAACGGCCGACCTTTCCGACATGAAGGCCATCATGGAGATTGAATATGCTTGTTTCGATCCGGGAGTAATAGAATCCAAAGAGGTGTTTGAAAGTCGGATACGACAATTCCCTGAGGGGTTTCTGTTCGCTCTGGATAACGTCGGAAGGCGAGGTATAGCCTATTTGTCGTCCGAACGGTGGGAAAGACAGGGAGATAGAAGATATGATTTCTCTTTAGATCAGCAAATAGGTAAAAAACACAGCCCAACTGGTCCTGTCTTTTACATATCCTCAATGGGTGTCCTCCCAAATTATCGCAGGAGAGGAATAGGACAAGAAATGTTCGGGCGGTCACTTCAGCTTGCTCAATCTCTCGGTTGCACCGAGGCGATATTGATCGTCGGCGAGACTTGGATTCATGCGCATCCAATTTATGTGAAGCAAGGTTTTACGGAATTGTATAGAATCGAAGACTTCTTTACCCCTGAATCAAAACCCGCATATGATGCAATAGTCATGTGGCGACGATTATGAGTGCAGATCGTCAGCGATAATGGGACAGGCAAAGGAGTAGGAAAACCGAACATCTTGACGGGGATAATAGGATGAGGCTTCTTTCTCCTAGCCCAACTTCCGCAGTTTCGAAGCTGACAGGTGCTTCTCCCGAACGTAAAGTTGGTACTACATTGCTTTAATTTTCATTCGCTGAGGGAGGTGCAGCCCAAGCATCTGGAGGAGAACTGCCTGG
>JAQTRE010000151.1 GCA_028711995.1 Dehalococcoidia bacterium
TGTCTTTGTCTGCTATGTGTTTTGACCTCTCGCTTTCAAGCAATAGTCGAAAGAGCATTTTGACTATTTGCGGTTCACCGCCACATCGGCGGAAGCATCAACAGAACCTAAAGGCTACGGGGATACTCCTCTCCTTCTCTCTGACCCCATGTCGATCCACATCAATGAGACATTCTATACTTTTGTGCCATCAGGTGGCAGCCAATCCTCGAAAAGGGGAATGCCCGTCATCGAAATTGCCCAAGTTGCGAAATCCTATCCATCAAAAGGATTTCCTATTTGGAAGGCAAACGGAACCTGATCCGTGCGAATTCCACGGACTCCCATGTTACCGTGACTCATTGCAGCCAAGGGCGTTTCGGAAGCCTGGTAGAGTAGTAGAATCTAATGCGATCATGTGATCAGAGCCTGCTCCACTACGAAATCCTTGTGACACGTCTGATTTTGCGACTTGTGTCGTTGTTCTACAATTATTACGGGGAGCACTAAATAGTTTACACTGCGACATATTGAACGTGTTGGCCCTGAAAATATTTCTTGACGATGTTGGGTTGGCGTTGGCGACTCCAAATATAGCTTCTGGTGTTAGCGAGTAACTGCTTGAGGTGTCGTACTCGCTTTCGCCCCACGGCATTACTTTTGATCCAGCCGGCAACCTTTCCGGATCGATGAACCGGATGACCATCGACAATGAGAAACACCTTGCGTTTCCTCTGACGAAGCAGTCGACTTATTCCAAGTTGCAATCAAGATGACTGTCTGACCCGGAAGGGGCTGCCAACGATTTGAGGCGCACAAAACGAATAGCACCTGTCGATGAACCCCTTGGTTTGCGACGATACGTCCAGGAAGTAGACAGGCGAAGCAACAAGGAGAACGTCACATTCTCGCACGGCGTGTAGGACAGGAGTCAGACCATCCCGCTGAATGCATTCTGCGCGATCGGCCTTGCAGCGACCACATCCAAGGCATCCCCTGTAATTCAACTTACTGAGCCGGAAGCGCTCAATCTGAACTTCGAGTCGTTGCGCCTCATCGAGAAATGCTTAAGCAGGGTGTCGCTACAACCCCCTTGTCTGGGGCTTCCGAATACCGCTATAAGTTTCATTTTCCTTTAGGGCTATGCACTTGACTCAACCTACTCCAATCTGTAGTATTGGCGGTGATGATCGAAGATTATCCCCGCACACTTTTTGAACTGGAACGACGATTCGTGAGTGAACAAGCCTGTCGGCAGTACCTGTTTGACCTGCGCTGGGTTGAGGGCTTTGAGTGCCCACGGTGTGGTGGAAGGACGGCTTGGCCGACGAGTCGGGGGCTGTGGTTGTGTGTAGACTGTCGCCACCAAGCGTCGGTGACTGCCGGGACGATTTTTCAAGACAGTCATCTGCCTCTGACCACTTGGTTCCGGGCTATGTGGCACGTTACCAGCCAAAAGAACGGAGTCAGTGCTCTGGGATTGCAGAGAAATTTGGGGCTGGGCAGCTACAGGACCGCATGGGCCGTGTTGCACAAATTGAGGCGAGCCATGGTACGGCCGGGCCGGGACCGACTGCACGGGACCGTGGAGGGGGACAAAACTTACTGGGGCAGCGAGGAACAGGGCGTGATTGGCCGGCTGACGTACGAGAAGGCATTGATCATCGTGGCAGCGGAGGAAGACGGCAGGGGCATCGGCCGCATCCGTTTGCATCGTATTCCCGATTTGACCCAAGCCAGCCTCCATGGCTTCATTGCTCAGGCAATCGAGCCACACAGCACCGTTCGGACCGATGGTTTGAACGCTTACCTTGGGTTGGACGGCTATATCCACGATCGGCGTGTACAACGCCGTCAGCCCGAAGGCGAACGCCTGCTCCCCCGGGTGCACCGGGTAGTCTCGTTGCTGAAACGGTGGTTGCTGGGCACCCATCAGGGCGCCATTAGCCAGGAGCATCTCGACTACTACCTCGACGAATTCACGTTCAGGTTCAACCGGCGCAAATCGGCCTCCCGGGGAAAACTCTTCTATCGTCTGGTCCAGCAAGCCGTACAAGTGGAGCCGGTTACTTTCGCATCCATAATCAGACCACAACCCCTAGACTAGGTTGAGTCAAGTGTATAGCCCTATTTTCCTTTGAACACGACCTTCCCTTTCTTCAGGAATGCGTCGATGGCTGCATTGGCATCTTCAGTGGCAAGGGTCATGCCGACAGATCTGGCCTCAAGCTCCAACACGGACGCCATATCCATGGTCAATGATTGATAAATAGAAGCCTTCGCCAAGCCTATTGCCTTTGATGGGCCGTTGGCCAGTCTGGTTGCGAGTTCTCTGGCCGTGGCCTCCAGTTTGTCGGCCGGCACCACGTGATTGACCAGTCCGATTCTCTCCGCTTCAACAGCATTTATCGTCTTTCCGGTGAAGACCAGTTCGCAGGCCCGAGCAACACCGACCAGTCGGGTCAGGAAGTATATCCCGCCAGTGTCGGGATGGAATCCCAGAGAGATAAAGGCAGAGCAGAAGCTGGCGTTTTCGGCTGCAATGATGATGTCACAAGCCAGGGCGATATTTAGGCCCCCACCTATAGCAGGACCATTAACTGCCGCGATCAGCGGCTTAGGCAGGTTTCTCATGGCGGAGACCATCCTGGCCCCGTCATGGGCAAGACCCATGACCGTTATCGGGTCTCTCGATGACGCAAAGAGCTTGGGAACATCCCCTCCGGCACAAAACGCCCTGCCAGCGCCGGTGACGATGACGGCTCTGATTTCATCGTCCCTTTCCACCTCGCCCATTACCTTCGTCAAGTCAGACATCAGTTCGGGGCTCATGGTGTTCAGCTTTTCTGGTCGGTTGAGGGTAATTGTAGCCACCTTATCCTGTTTTTGCAGTAGAATGGTCTCATAATTCATGATTGCCTCCTTGAGTTAGATACTGTTCCCGATCTCGAAACCAGAAGCGATAGCACCTCTAATCCTCTTGACCGAATTCTCACCAGTGGCGTCGCCGATCAAGTAGACGGCAGGGATTTTCCCCTCCTGGCTGGCAAACAGCCCCGAATTTTTCTTGAGACCCAGTGCCAGTACGACCGTATCCGCCTCGAAGAAGTCTTCGCTGCCATCTGCCCGGATCACTCGGACACCTTTTTCTGTTATCTCCTTCACCTTGACCAGGGTCTCCATTTGGACCCCGCCTTCCTTCAGCATGGATAATTCTGTCCATCTGGAGACCGGACCGATGTCAGAGCCTAGGCGTTTGGATTCCTCCAGAATGGTTACCTTCTTTCCCTTCTCCATCAGCGTTAGTGCAAGCTCGCATCCTGCAAACTGCCCGCCGACGATAACCACCTTTTCCCCGATCGGGAAAGGCAATCCTATGGACTTCCTCATGAGTGATGGTTGACCGGCGGCATACTTCGCGACAAGAGTGCTGACTTTCCACGATAGGCCTTTCTGAGGCGGGATTCCGTTGATCAGATTCTTGATATCATGACCGGTGATTACATGGTTGCCCTGGACACCGGGCACTTCCGGAATGACGGCCTCACCACCGGGAGCTATGATGAGCACGTCCGACTTCATGCTTTCCAGCATATCGGGCGTTACCTCCGTTGCCAACCTCACATCAATAGGCAGGCTTTCGACCTGTCTGGTCATCCACCTGACCAGCTTCTCAACCTTGTCGTTCAAGACGGCTCCCAATATCATCAGGCCGCCCAGCCGTCGATCCTTCTCGAAGAGAGTCACTTTATGACCCCGGATTGCGGCTACCCTGGCTGCCTCCATGCCGGCAAGTCCGCCTCCAATGACGACCACTCGCTTGCTCTCCAAGGCAGGTTTTATTGGCTCTGCTCCCAGCTCAGCGTTCACGCTGCAAACCACGGAACTGCCCGACATCACGGTCTCGATGCACCGGCAACAGGCAATGCAATGGCGGATATCATCGATCCTGCCTTCTCTTGCTTTATTAGGGAATGCGGGATCGGCAAGCAGGGCACGCGCCATACCGACCATATCGGCCCTTCCTTTTGCTATTATCTCCTCGGCCAGCACAGCGTCATCGATTCTGTAGGCAGCAACCACCGGGAGACTGGTCACCTTTTTGACCTCCTCAGCCGCGTAAACGAAAGCCCCGGCCGGCACCCATTGCTGAATCATTGGCCTATTGGTTTCATGCCATCCTACCTGCACATTGAGGGCCGCAACCCCCGCTCTCTCCAAGACCGGCACCGTCTTTTTGGTGTCCTCCATGGTGTTGCCACCCTCCATAAACTCGTCGGCGGAAATGCGGCACATGAGGGGGAAATCGCTCCCGGCCTTCTTCTTTGCCGCGTCAATGATTTCAAGAAGGAATCGCCTCCTTTTCTCCGGGCTTCCGCCATAATCGTCGGTGCGTTTGTTGGAATACGGTGAAAGAAATCGATTAATGAAGTAGCCTATCCCGGCATGGAATTCCACAATATCGAATCCGGATTCTCGCGCCCTTCTGGCACCTTCTCCGAACTGCTCCACGATCTGGCCGATCTCATCGATTCTCAACTCCCGGACCGGACCAACGCCGGGACCTCCAGGTCCCTCAGAAGGTCCGACTGCTTCCAGAGGGGCATCCTTTCCGGACCTCCATTCATAGTTGAGGAGTATTTGGGCAGCTATTTTGGCGCCATGGTCATGCGCTGCCTGTGTCAGAGTTCTGAGGCCGGGGATGAATCTATCGTCCCAGATGCCGACCCCCATAGTGACAGCCGTATATTGAGGCTTGGTAAACTCGAAATCGGCCGGATAGCAGCATCCTAGAATAATCAAGGCCGTACCGCCTTCAGAGGCCGTCCTCACGAATCGGATCAGCCGGTCATTCACTCGGTAGTTCTCTCCCAGCCCAGTGCCCATGCCCTGCTGGATTATCCTGTTTCTCAGCTCCACATTCCCTATGTTGATCGGCTCAAACAGTCGGCTGAGCTTGCGCATTGCTTACCTCCTTTGCACACTGAGGCCGTTTAATTTTATATTCAGCCTCGATTTCGACCCATCTTGTAATGCCTTCACCCCCATGTATCCGGTAGAATCAACTCAGATTCAGTTTAGGGGGGAGAATCCTTCATGCGAACAGCCAATCAGCTCACCTTCACCACTTATGAGGCATCCCTTAAGCTCAAACCCAATGATCCGATCAAGATAATCTTCGATAAAATCGACTGGTCCTTTGTCCATCGCCTGGCCAGGGATAAGTACTCTCCTCAAGGAGCAGACGGCTATGATCCGCTCCCCTTGTTCAAGGCACAACTTTTGATCTATCTGGGCGAGGTGAAATCGGATCGGCATCTGGCGGCTACCCTGCGATATGATGCCAGACTCTGCCTCCTTTGCGGATTCAACTTCCTGAAGACGCCTTCCAACGGCACCTTCACCAATTTCCGAGATCGTCTGGGGGAAGATATCTTCTATGAGGCCCTTCATTGTTTGATTGCCCAGGCCATCACCTTAAAGGTTATCCAGGAAGGCCATACCGCCACCGATTCCACCCACTTATGGGCACATTCCAGCCGGTTCGGCAAAAAGACCTGCTGTGAACAAAGGGAAGTGCGATTGTCCCCGGAGCTATTCCGATTCCGATGCCCAATGGGGACACAAGACCAAGGAATATACTTTCTTCGGCTACAAGGTTCATCTCATCGTGGATGCCAAATCCCAATTGCCTCTGGAAGTGATCGTGACCCCGGGCAATGACAACGATTCCCCCTATGCTAACCCGCTCGCTCCTTAAGGGGGCCCGAGAGAAGCATCCCGACAACCCGATCGCTTCCAATGCCGCCGATTCCGGCTATGAGGAAATGGGGGTGGCTCCGATTATCGCCTTGAATCGGCGCAATGGACCGGATGCGCTTTCCGTCGGCGAACTCACCCTTTCATCGGATGGCCAATACACCTGCCTGGCGGGATTCCAAGTCGTCTACTGGGGAAAAGAGTCCCGGAGGAATCGCCTCAAGTTTCGCTGTCCGGCAGCTCTGGGCAAGCGCCGATGTCTCTTCCAATCGGCTTGTTCCTCCTCAAGCTACGGCAGAACCTTTTATCTTCACTCCAACCGGGAGTATCGTCTGGTCGGTCCTGGCCCCAGAGGAACCGCTCTCTGGCAAGAGAAATACACCGCCCGCACCAGCGTGGAGCGAGCCTATTCCGAAGAGAAGGATTCTCATCGTCTGGATAGCCCCAGGGTCAGAGGTTTGCCCAAGATCAAGATCCATGTCTACATGGCCTTATGCGGACAAGTGGCCAAAAAGATCGGGGCTGCAATCACTAAAGGGCTCATCAAGCCTCAACCATCGCCACACCCGATAAGAGCTTAGTTCAGCGTACAACGGATGCGTATGACATATTCAAGGGAGGATACTGCCCTGCAAGCTGATTATGCTGTTGTTAAAGTGCTCAAACCCTCAAAATCGAGGGCTTAACCTATGAGAAGGTCATCTGAAAGCTATCCCACTGATTTTGAAAACCGAGTGAACCTCCAACAAGAAAAATCTAATTGCCATTCTTAAACGGCCTCACACATAGATACCCACGCCTTTACAGGCGTGGTACTTGCGGGTTCAAGCGGAGCTTGTCCTGCTTCGCAGGAATCGGCTCTCACCCCCGCCTTCACAGGCGGGGAACTCCCGCTTGATTAGAATCATTTCTTCTTCAGCGGCTTCTCTTTAAAGGATGTGTTACCTAATTAACGCAAGTAGATTATTGACGTTCCCGTTGACATGGAAAGTCGCGAATAAACCCATCGTCAAGATCACCATCTCCAAAGACCTCGATACGGCTTTGGTTTTGCGCTTG
>JAQTRE010000152.1 GCA_028711995.1 Dehalococcoidia bacterium
CAGCCGGGCCGCTGCCCTGTTCCGGATCGAGGTTACGGAACGAAGGGATGGTGGGGCTGAGGTAGTGTGGAAAAAGCTGGAGGAATGGCGGGCGTGGGCTGAAGTAAGCGAAGGCTGTTACCTGCTGCGAAGCAATATCGTCGATTGGGATGCCGAACAACTCTGGCGTGCCTACATTCAACTGACCGAGGCTGAGGCTGCCTTCCGCATCCAGAAGGGCGATTTGAGGATCAGGCCCATCTGGCATCAGAAAGAGGAGCGGGTTCAAGCTCATATTTTGGTCTGCTTCCTTGCCTATGTATTGTGGAAGATGCTTGGGCAAATGTGCAAAAGGGCCGGACTTGGCAGCGAGCCCAGAAAGGTGCTCGACGATATTGCCCAAATCAAAGTCGTCGATGTGACCCTCCCGACAAAGCAAGGATTCGTGATTCGCAATCGCTGTATCGCCCAACCGACCAAGGCTCAGGCAATTCTTCTCCAGATGCTTGGGTTGCATCTGCCCCAGCGAATGAGAATTCACGAAAATGTAGTGTAGACTTTACCTTCGGGAGACCCCCCCCAGATTCGAAACTGCGGAAGTTGGGCTAAAGAGGGACGAGGCCAGCTCAATACGAGTTAGGGCTATGCACTTGACTCAACCTACCATCGGAAAAGCGGCGGAAAACCGAAAATGATCAGGAGACGGTCTACTGACCAGATTCGCGTTCCGGTTCAATAAACTGCTGCGACAGGTTTTTCAACCCAGTTCCTGAATCAGGTTGAGTGAAGTGCATAGCCCTAATACGAGTTGACATGGGAAATCACAGATTAACCGAGAATCCCAATGGATCAAGATAAGTTCAAGGAGATTGATTCGATATTCCATCCCGGTTCCATTGCAGTGGTGGGCGTTTCCCAGCATGGGCGAAAATCAGGTAATGCATATGTTACCACTCTTCTAGAAGGCGGTTTCAAAGGTAATCTGTATGCTGTCGGTTCCGCCGGCGGTGACGTATCAGGCGTGCGGATATTCCCATCTCTAAGCTCCATCCCGGAACCCGTAGATTATGTGATTGTCTCTATTCCCAAGCATCAGATTCTCGACCTGCTGGATGAGTGCCACACAAAGCGTGTAAAGGTGGTGCAGATATTCAGCGCCGGATTTTCCGAGTCGGGCGTAGAGGGCCGCGAACTCGAAAGCAGACTGGTGCAAAAGGCTAGAAATCTTGGAATAAGAATCATCGGGCCTAACTGCATTGGCATTGGAAGCTCTGCCAAAAAGATGAGAATAATGTGGCGGCAGATGCTGCCGCATGAACTGGAGGCAGGGAAGGCGGCTTTTCTCAGCCAGAGCGGCGGCAATGCCGGATTTTTCATGGAACTGGGTCTGGCGCGCGGAATCCGTTTTGGCAAGTTGGTTAGCCTGGGAAACGGGAGCGACCTTGACAGTGTGGACTTTCTGGAATACCTCGGCGCCGATCCTGAAACGCAGATAATCGGCGCTTACCTGGAGGGTATGAAGTACGGCAGGAAATTCCTTCAACTTATCAGGGACATATCGCCAGCAAAGCCGATTGTGGTTTTGAAGGGAGGATTTACCGAGGCCGGTGCCAGAACCACGGCTTCTCATACCGCATCACTTGGCGGGTCCGAAGCGATCTGGAAGGCTGGATTGAGACAGTTTGGAGCCATCAATGTAAATTCCATCGAAGAGCTTGCCGATACAATACTGGCTCTGCATCATTTTCCAAAAATCGAGGGAAGGCGAGTGGCGGTCATCTGCGGAGTCATCGGTGCGGGCGGTGCAGCATGCGTTGCCGCGTCCGATGCCTGCGCTCGAGAGGGGCTGCAACTTCCTGTGCTCTCCGGCAAGACGATCACAAGCCTCAAGAGCATCCTGCCTGCAGCCGGCAGCATATTCCAGAATCCGGTAGATTTGGGAGCTGCGAGTGCGGCCTGCCCGGACATTTTTGCTCAAGCGATGAAGTTAGTCTTTGCCGATCCCAATATAGATATGGTCGTGGTGCATTTGCAGGCAAGCCTCGTTTACCATGCCAGAGGCAAGGACCTGCTCGACAACCTATCCGGCATTTTCATGAATCTCAGAAGAACTCAGGCCAAACCATTGATAGTGCTTTCGCAGTCGCCTTTAGCCGCAGATGAGGACAAGGAATTCGAGCAGGTTTGCTGCAATGCACAAATTCCCACTTACCCCTCCTTTCCCAGGCTGGCCAAGGCCATCGCTAATGTAATCTGGTATTGGAATTTTCTGAGTCGGCTTGAGGATGAAAGGCAGTGAAAGCGCAAAAGCTGCGGATTGGCAAGTGCCCCCCGCCCAGGCCAAGGATATTCAGGAAGAATTGGGCGGAGGAATATCCATGAGGGATGATATCGTCAAGTTGAAAGAAGAAGAGATAATCTAGGAAACCTCTGATCCAGTGGTGCAGGAAAAATCAGGTGCCAAGGATCGGGATTCAGGATTCTGTGGGAATCCGCCCTTACCGTGTTCCTCTCCCATCAAGAGGGAAGGTGGCATGAACTCCCGAAGATAGTAAACTGACTTCAGTTAGGAAAAGAGCCGACGTCCTCTGGCATATAGCAGTGACCGAGGCTGGTCAATTGGACCAGCACCGACGGTACACATCCGGCATATTCTGTCTGCACCCTTCCATCCTCAAACCAACGGCAAGGTGGAGCGTTATCAGCAGTCTCTGAAACGAGAAGTGAACCAGTTACCCTATGAGCTTCCCAGCCTGCTGGAACAGGCGATTGCCGACTTCGTCGACTACTATAACTATCGCCGTTACCACCAGGCACTCGGCAACGTCACGCCTGCTGATGTCTTATATGGCAGGAGAGAGCAGATCCTGCAACGCCGAAAGCAGGTGCGGATACAAACACTACACCATCGCAGAGCTTACAACTAGGCCCTCACAGAGCTTATTTCCACCGCCTGAATACCCAAAGGTGTTTGTTCAGAAAGTGTCCCATTTCGCTGATTGACAACACCCGCGGCCACACTCACGGTCCCAAACCGTGCACTCTAACCAGGCTGCGCTACTCCCCGACTTTGGGTTTAGTTTACGATAAAATTAGTGCTGTATTATCAACGTCAGTGTACTGACATGGACGGGCTAAACTAAGCCGCACGACGCGCCGACAACTCAATAAGGCATCGCAGAGGCGCTCAAGGAAAGGGGAACATGGCCGTGAATGTTCTTTGAAGGGTTCTATCTAGGACCTTCAAATTACTCCTCCAGTGAGTTCCAATCTTCTCAGGTTGGGCTGAGGGTACGATGGCAGAACTTTCAAGCTGGCCTTCAGCCCAACGTTCTAGGACCCTATCAGAGTGTCTGTGCCGGACATCTGGCATCATAACTGGTTTGGTGTTCACCCTTGACATCCGACCTCACCACTTTTGAGTTAGTAGCCCAAAGGCTGCATCTGTACGCGGCAGGATCAATGTCTCATAAGAAACAACACCGGGAATATTGGCAAGGTCATTCTTGAGGAATAGCATCAATTCCTCCATATCGCGAAAAATCACGTGTAACAACAGTTTGAATGGGCCGGTTATGATGACCATGTGAGGGATCTTTCTATTCTCAGCCAGAGTATTCACTGCAGAGATAATCTTGCCATTAGAGACTCCCACAAATATCACGGCTTGCATACCGAAGCCAAACGCCGATGGGTTGATAACGCTACGGATCTTTATGATATCGTCATCCATAAGACTTTGCAGCTTTCGTCTTACCGCCTTCCTGCTTATTTGCAGTTTGCTACTGAGGTTAGTGATACTCTCTCTGGGGCACAGCTCTAGCTCTCTTATCAGCTGCAATTCCGATTCATCAACATCCCGATGCGTAGTCTGTCCCACAGCACCGATTTCGCCATTCAGATACATCCAGGAGTTCTTCACAGTTTTCAGGATCATTGCTTCTTCAGTGCGCGTCAGGGCAGGAATGCTGCCTAATTTCAGGTCGACGAAATTGACCAATTCCTGCATATCGCGAAAGACTGCGTAGAGCAGGATGTCGTAACGACCCGTAGTCAGACACACGTATTGAGTATTCTGGAAGGATAACAGATGGTCAGCGACGCTATCCTCCTTGCCGGGGTGCGTATTTACTCCAATGACTGCCCTCGTTGGGAATCCGAGAGTCGCCGGATCAGTTTGCGTAATCATTTTGATCGCGTGTGCTTCAAGCAGTCTCTGGAGTCTCCTTTGAACAGTTGTGGGACTTGTTTTCAATTTAGCCGCGAGGCTTTGCGCGCTTTGTCTGGCATCAGTCTCCAGTTCCATCACCATCCTCAGGTCAAGCCCGTCAAGTTCCAGTTCTGCATGTTTTCGTTCCATTCCACCTCCCTGAAGTGAACCTTCAACCATCGATAGCTCTCCAATGCCATCAGCCGAGTACCTCAGTTCACCTATGTTTTGGTTGCCTGACTTGTCTGGCTAGTGTACCTATACCAACCTTTGAAATCCACGTGCTTGGTGAGTTAGATAGATGATAATCACTCCTCAAACTGATAGCAACATTTGTGCCTAATCTATATTATCACACAATTTTAATCCCCTGGGTCGTCAAACTTGCATCGAACTGGAGGACCGAGGCTTCCTCTCCTAGTGTAGTGTCTCAGCAATGGCTTTACAACGGTTTACCTTTTCCAGAATGACATCAACTTTCTTTGTCCAAACAAATGGCGTTGGATTTTCATTGGTTACCTGGATGTACTCATCAATGGCTTGGATAAGTTCCTGGGTCCTATCGAAAGACCCGCGGCGGATGCGCTTGCGGGTGATCTCTCCGAACCACCGTTCAACCAGATTGAGCCACGATGAGCCGGTGGGTGTGAAGTGAAGATGAAACCTGGGGTGTCTTGCCAACCAGGCCCGGACCTTGGGATGATTGTGAGTCCCGTAGTTGTCCAGGATCGCATGGATATCCAATTCTGCGGGGACTTCTCTGTCCACCGTCCGTAGGAATTTCAGGAACTCGATATGACGATGTCTGGAGAAGCAAGAACCAATGACCTTACCTTCTAGTACATTCAGAGCTGCGAACAAGCATGTCGTTCCATTTCGCTTGTAGTCATGGGTCATGGTTCCGCAACGGCCGCGCTTCATCGGGAGTCCAGGCTGCATCCGATTCAGTGCCTGAATCTGGCTTTTCTCGTCTATGCACAAGATCACTGCCTTGTCGGGAGGGTTAAGATAGACTCCTACTACATCGGTAAGCTTCTCCACAAAGCGCTTATCTTTGGACAATTTGAATGTCTCGACTCGATGGGGCTGCAATCCGTGAGCATCCCATATCCGCTGCACAGTCGACTTGCTCACCCCCTGAGCGCGAGCCATCGATCGCGTCGACCAGTGTGTCTCCCCGGCCGGCTTTGTATGCAACGTCGCTTCCACGATGGCTTTCTCCTTATCGGCATTCAAGCGGCGTGGGCTGGTCCCATGTGGGGCATCAATCGAGATTCCATGGCATCCCTGTTCCTGAAACCTCTTCCTCCAGAGGATCACAGTGGCGCGAGATGTGCCCAACTCCCTCGCAATGGCATTATTCGCCCTCCCTCCTGCCGCCATCAGACAAATCCGTGCGTGCAACACTATCCTCTGCGGAGTCGTTCGCGCTCTAGTCCATACTTCCAAGGTCTTTCTCTGTTCATCCGTCATCGCCAAGGCGTTGGCAGGTTTCCACATACCTCGATGATACCATAAAAGAGGTCTATTGTATAGATATTACGGAGCCGATGCACTAGATCCGATATGTATAAACCCCATATACTGCTATATTGCACTATATAATAGTTGCTTTGGTATTCAACTTAATGTTATAGGTATCGTTACAATCGTAATATGGCTTAGTGTAGTTGACATTGGTCAAAAGCGATGGCATACTTATGATAATAGATCGTACACGATGATCGAACAGTAACCATATAAGGGAAATCGAACAGGGGAGAATGGCATAAGCCCCGATCAGGTATTGGGCGTCCCAGTGCTACGAACAAGAAGGAGGTCAGATCATGGTGATGAAGATGCCAAAAGGTGCGCAAAAGTCATCTCGCTTCGCTAATGGGGAGAGGGCCAAGAAACTCAAGAGCAAGAGGGTTCGCAAGAGCACGATAGTTCAAAGGATAGTTGGCCCGAAGGGTCCGACCACGCAATTCACCTATTTGCCGGGGGTCAGGATTTGCTTTGATACGGCAAGACTCATGACCGAATCTTACCAGTCCACCGAGGGGCAGCATGAGGTTATCAGGAGAGCCAGGGCGATGAATCATATTCTGAGCCACATGACGATCTACATCAGCGATGATGAACTGATCGTGGGGAATATTGCCAGCGATCCCTATGGTCTGCCCATCCATCCTGAACTCCAGTGGAAAGATATGGACAAGGCCCTTAAGCGCGATCTGGCGCACATGGTGGATGAACGCGGCAGGGCCCAGTGGGAGAAAATCCGCGACTACTGGAAAGGAAAAACCATTAATGACCGAGTTCTCTCAATTCTGCCTGATGAGATAAATAAAGTTCTGGGTCCGACGGGCATGACGGAGATGACCTGGGCCGCCCAATGGTCATCACAGAAGGGGTTGGGGTCTCCCAACTATCAAACGCTCTTCGATCTGGGACTGAGTGGAGTCATCGGGAAGGCCGAAGACAGACTGCGCCAACTTGGAGCCGAACTGAAAAACGAGAGTATCTCCGGCGATGAATACATCGATAAGATCAACACTCTTCAGGCAATGATTATCGCCAGCAAGGGGATGATCAAGT
>JAQTRE010000153.1 GCA_028711995.1 Dehalococcoidia bacterium
ATTGCTGCGTTTGCTGGTAGATGAGATAATCTACTATGACGATGGTCGGCTGACCATCAAGACCATCATCCCTCTCAATGATAATGTGCAATTGCATCCTGAAGCTCGGGGGATCGAGGGGGTTTAGTAAAAGCAACGGGCAGATCGCTCTTAGCTCAGGCATTCTGGAAGAAGGATTACCATTATGATCGTCGGAGAAAGAAAACCGTTCACAGAAATCAAGGCGATGCTTGAGGGCTACAAAAAGGTGCTTATATTGGGATGCGGCACCTGCGTCAGCGTGTGTCTGGCCGGAGGCCAGAAGGAGGTTTCTCTTCTAGCTTCCCAACTGCGGATGGATGCCAAATTTCGCCAGACAGGGATGGAAATAGCCGAGAACACTCTCCAGCGCCAGTGTGACCGGGAGTATATCGAGTCGATTGTGGAGCAAGCTCGAAACTTCGATGCGGTTCTTTCCATGGCTTGCGGAGCAGGAGTACAACTGCTGTCGGATATGTTGATACCGCTGCCTGTGGTTCCCGCTTTGAACACAACCTTTCTTGCCGTGGCCGATCGGGAAGGCACATGGCTGGAACGATGCCGGGGATGCGGGGATTGTATTCTGGCCGATACGGGAGGAATTTGCCCCGTAGCTCGATGCGCCAAGAGCTTGTTCAATGGACCCTGCGGCGGCTCGAAAGAGGGCAAATGCGAGGTCTCGCCGGAAACGCCATGCGCTTGGCAACTGATTTACGATCGGCTCTCGGCCTTGGGGCAACTTCACAAAATGGATATTATCCAACCCATCCGGGATTGGAGGACGAGCGGCTCCGGGATTCCCCGAAGCATTGTCCGAGAAGATGCCATCGGTTTATCGTAGGGGCACAAGGCTCGACTCGCCCGGCGGTGTCATTCTGATGAGCCGCAGGCGAGGAAAAGAATCTGAAACTATCACTCCGGTGAAAACCGGAGTCCAGAGAGAGCATTATACAGATTTCGGCCTGCGCCGGAATGACGGGGCACTAACGGGAATGACAATCAGAAGATTTTTGTTTGGAGCATCATGAAAGCAGGAACGAACCTGGAAAAGGTACTGGAGAGCGGCAAATTCGCGGTGACAGCTGAAATCACTCCGCCAAAGGGCGTTTCCACCCGCATGGTGGAAAAACTAGCAGCAGCAATCAGGAATTCGGTTGATGCCGTCAATATTGCCGATAACCAATCTGCCATCGTCAGAATGTCCAGCATCGCCGGATGCGTTATAATGAAGCAAACAGGGGCAGACCCGATATTCCAGATGACCTGCCGGGACCGCAATCGGATCGCCATCCAGAGCGATGTTCTAGGGGCAGTAGCGCTGGGAATCGGTAATATCCTCTGCCTTTCCGGGGATCATCAAACGCTCGGCAATCACCCCGGCGCTAAAGGTGTCTTCGATATCGATTCCATTCAGTTGATCCAGGCGCTTAAGGCAATGCGAGATGAGAGAAAGTTCATTTGCGGCGATGACATTTCGGGAGAGGTGCCTATCTTCATTGGGGCTGTTGAAAATCCCTTTGCCGATCCGCCGGAGTTCAGGATACAGAGACTGACCAAGAAGGTGAAGGCAGGGACCGATTTTATTCAGACACAGGCGATTTTCGATATCGACCGGTTTGCCGCCTGGATGAAGGAAGCGGAGGCTCGCGGATTGGATACGCAGACACATATTCTGGCCGGAGTCACCCCTCTCAGGTCGGCGGATATGGCTCGCCACATACAGGACCATGTTCCCGGCTCGAGGGTTCCTGATGAATTCATCCGCCGAATGGGAGATGCTGCCGATAGCCAGGCAGAAGGGGCAATGATCGCCATTGAGACCATCGAACAGCTCAAAAAGATACCCGGCGTTCACGGAATTCACATCATGCCTATGGACTGGGAGGAGATTGTGCCGATGGTGGTCGAGAGGGCCGGGCTTTTGCCCCGGCCGAGCCTGTCGTGAGTGAGTAGCTATGGCCAACAATGCGAACGGGAAGAAAATCGGGGCGGTGATGGTGGTCGGGGGCGGCATTGCCGGTATGCAATCGGCGCTGGACCTGGCCAACTCCGGATTTAAGGTCTACCTGGTGGAAGAATCCAGCGCTATCGGCGGACGCATGGCGCAGCTGGATAAGACCTTCCCCACCAACGACTGCTCCATGTGCATGATCTCGCCCAAGCTGATCGAGGTCAGCAAGCACCTCAATATCGAGATTCTGACCAACTCGCGGGTGCAGTCCGTCGAAGGTGATGCCGGCAACTTCAGCGTCAAAGTGCAAAGGAGTCCGCGTTATGTCAATACAGAGAAATGCACCGCCTGCGGCGACTGCATCACCGCCTGCCCGGTCGATCTGCCCAACGAGTTTGAGCAAGGACTGAGCGAGCGCAAGGCTATTCACAAAAGATATCCACAGGCCGTTCCCAGCGCGTTTGCCATCAGCAAAGCGGCCCGCCCACCCTGCAAGATCACCTGTCCTGCCGGTTGCAACGGACAGGGATACGTTGCTCTCATTTCCAAGGGGGAATATACGGAAGCACTCGACCATATCAAGCAGTGGATCCCGCTTCCGGCTGTCCTGGGGCGCATTTGCCATCATCCCTGCGAATCCCGGTGCAATCGAAGTCAGATGGATCAGCCCGTGGCCATCGCTCCGCTCAAGCGCTTCGCCGCCGACATCGTCAGGCAAAAGAGGGTAACCGGAGAAGTCCCTCCACAGCCGAAATTACCTATTGATCACAATAAAGCCAAGGTAGCGGTGGTCGGCGCCGGGCCATCGGGAATCGCCTGCGCCTTCGATCTGCTGAAACTGGGTTACCCGGTAACCATCTTCGAAGCTGCTCCTCAGCCGGGCGGCCAGCTCTGGTCGAGCATCCCCAAATATCGCTTGCCCAAAGACATTCTGGCAGAGGATATTCAGGATATTATCGATCTCGGCATCGAGCTCAAGCTCAACACTCCCGTAAGCTCAATCGCCGACCTGAAAGCTCAGGGATACAAGGCAGTCTATCTGGGTATCGGCGCGCAAAAGAGCCGGGGGCTTCCCATTCCGGGAGCCGATCTGTCGCAGGTATGGCCGGTGCTGGACTTCCTCCGCGCCGCCAATCAGGGGCAGGATATCCAACTGGGATCGAAAGTCGTCGTCATTGGCGGCGGCAACACCGCGATGGATACCGCCCGCACGGCGGTCAGACTGGGCACCAAAGAAGTCCATGCCGTCTGTCTGGAATCTCCGCAAGAAATGCCTGCTCACTCATGGGAGATATCAGAGGCCGAGGAAGAGGGCATCCGGATTCACAACTCATGGGGCCCGAAGCAAATCATCGGTTCCAACGGCACGGTTTCCGCTATTGAGTTCGAGAAATGCACTTCAGTATTCGATAGCCAGAAACGGTTCAATCCGGTTTTCGATAAGTCGATCACCCAAAAAATCGATTGCGACACGGTGATCATTGCCGTCGGCCAGGCCGTCGACCTTTCGCTTTTGGAGAAAAACTCAAGCATCAAAACCAGCCCCGGCGGTTTTCTCGTTGCCGACCCCATCACGCTGGCCACTGATGAAAGCGGTGTCTTTGCCGGCGGCGACGCCGTCACCGGACCGAAATCGGCCGTTGAGGCCATCGCGCAAGGCCACGAAGCTGCCATTTCCATCGACCGCTTTTTGCAGGGAGCCGATCTGAGGGAAGGCCGTCAGAAGAGGAAAGAGGAAGGGGCGCCAATTCCTACCGGCAAACATCCCAAACTGGCCCGCACTCCGATCTCCAAATTATCGCTTGAAAAACGGATTTCCAGCTTCGAGGAGATCGAGTCCTGCTATACCGAGGAACAGGCCAGATTGGAAGCCGAAAGATGTCTGGATTGCGGCCTGTGCAGCGAATGTCTCCAGTGCGTCTCGGTCTGTCAGTCAAAGGCCATCGATCACACCGCCGGGGAGGAAATCGCCGAGATCAGGGTCGGCTCGATTGTGCTGGCTCCCGGATTTGATCCCTTCGATGCCGCCATCAAGGGCGAATACGGCTACGGCCGGATGCCCAATGTGGTCACCAGCATGGAGTTCGAGCGTATTTTGAGCGCCTCCGGTCCGTTTCAGGGACAGATACTGCGCCCTTCCGACACCAAACACCCGATCAAAATCGCCTGGATTCAGTGCGTCGGCTCCCGCGATGAAACCTGCGGCAAGGAATACTGCTCTTCGGTCTGCTGCATGTACGCCACCAAGGAGGCGGTCATCGCCCGCGAGCACAATTCCAGCATCCAGCCGACCATTTTCTACAACGATCTGAGGGCCTTCGGCAAAGGTTTTGAGTGCTATTATGAGTCGGCCAAAAAATCCGGCGTCCGATATATCAAAAGCATTCCAGCAACAGTCAAGGAGCTGCAGCAAAGCCATAACCTGATTCTGGAATACACCGGAGACGGTGGGAAGAAAGTCCAAGAGGAATTCGACATGGTGGTGCTCTCGGTGGGGATTGTGCCTTCATCAAGCGCCCGGGACCTGGCAAAAACACTGGATATCAGCACCGACAAATACGGCTTCTGCCTGACCGATGAGCTTACGCCCAATATCACATCAAGGACCGGGATATTTGTAGCCGGAGCTTTTGACACCCCGATGGACATCCCCGAATCTGTGATGAATGCCAGTAGCGCGGCGCTTTTAGCTTCACAGGGAATTGCCGAAGCGCGCGGTACTCTGGTTTCAGAGAAGGAATACCCGCCGGAGAAGGATTGCCGGGGGCAGGAACCGAGAGTGGGAGTCTTTGTCTGCCGCTGCGGAACGAACATCGCTCGGGTAGTCGATGTCACCTCCGTGGCTGAATACGCCAAAACCCTTCCCAATGTGGTCCATGCCGAGGAGAATCTCTACACTTGTTCCACCGATACGCAGAACAAGATCATCAAGGCCATCGATGAGCTTGGCTTGAACCGCGTAGTGGTGGCTTCCTGCAGCCCTCGCACGCACGAGTCGCTCTTCCAGGATACGTGCCGGGAGGGCGGAATCAACCAGTTCCTCTTTGAGATGGCCAATATCCGCGACCAGTGTTCCTGGGTTCATGCCACTCACATGCCGGAGGCGACGGACAAATCCAAAGACCTGGTACGAATGGCCGTTGCCCGTGCACGCACGCTTGAACCGCTGCAGCGATTCCCGGTGGCGATCCATCGGAGGGGATTGGTCATCGGGGGCGGTCTCTCCGGGATGAAGGCGGCTCTCGGTCTGGCGAGGCAGGGATTTGAAGTGGCCCTGGTGGAAAAGGACAATGATCTCGGCGGAAATCTGAGACATATTCACTACACACTGGAAGGATCCAATCCGCAGGCGCTGCTGGCTGCGCTCGTCGAACAGATCAACAGCGAGCCGATGATAAAGGTTTTCACCGGCGCGGAGATCAAGGATACCACCGGATTTGTAGGTAATTACCGGACCACCATTCGAACATCCGGCGGCAAGCTGGAAAAAGTGGATCACGGCATCGTCATACTGGCTACCGGAGCAGCAGAATACAAACCCGTCGGTGAATATGGCTACGGCCAGTCCGATCAAGTGCTCACACAGGTTGAACTGGAGGAGCGCATCGCCGAAAGCAGGGCAGGCCTAAAGAATCTGAAATCGGTGGTGATGATCCAGTGCGTCGGCTCGCGGGAAGAGGGCCACATGTATTGCAGCCGAATCTGCTGCTCTCAGGCGATCAAGAACGCCATCAAGTTGAAAGAGTCAAACCCTCAAACCGAAGTCTACATCCTCTATCGCGATATCCGAACCTACGGGATGAAGGAACTCAAGTACCGGGAAGCCAGGGACAAAGGAGTGACTTTTATCCGCTTCGATGCAGAGAGGAAACCGGAGGTAATCACAGAGAACGGGAATTTGAAAGTCCGGGTGTTCGATTCGATTCTGGGGATGGATATCCTGATCGATGCCGATCAGCTTGTCTTGAGCGCCAGCATTCGGCCTCGCGATGATGCGCCAGCCTTTGCCAGCAAACTAAAGCTGCCGCTAACGGCAGATGGCTTTTACATGGAAACTCACCTGAAGCTCCGGCCGCTCGATTTCGTCAGCGAGGGCATGTATCTCTGTGGACTGGCTCACTCACCCAAGTTCATCTCGGAGTCGATTGTCCAAGCCAACGGAGCGGTATCGAGAGCCATGACCATCCTTTCTCAGCCTCACCTCATGGCCGGAGGGATTGTGGCAGTTGTCGATAAGGAGCAGTGCATGGGATGTCTCACCTGCGTGCGCGTTTGCCCCTTTGATGTGCCGAGGATCAACGAGAAAGGTATTTCCCGGATCGAAGCGGCCGCTTGCCAGGGATGCGGCATTTGCGCCAGCTCTTGCCCCGGAAAAGCCATCAGTGTGCAACATTACAAAGACGAACAGGTATCGGCCAAAACAGCGGAGTTGCAGTCATCAGTTGTCAGTAATCAGTAGTCAGTAGAGGTGACCTTTGTGGTCGCCCGTTGAGAGTGCAGAGACACCTCTCTGCCCGGGGTTTGGGGGTGTCCCAAATCCAGTTATCAGTGATCAGTTGCCAGTGTTCGAGAGGGTGAAGGGATGCTTCCCTT
This sequence comes from Dehalococcoidia bacterium, assembly GCA_028711995.1. NCBI lineage: Bacteria > Bacillati > Chloroflexota > Dehalococcoidia > Dehalococcoidia bacterium. The sequence continues at coordinate 6,563 of JAQTRE010000153.1, forward strand.
CCAGGGGTTTGGGGGTGTCCCCCAAAATCAATTCTCTTCCCCCAAAGAGTTGGGGGATACAGGATGCAATTGTAGGAAATGCGGCATCCTTCTACCTACCAATAGTTCTGCATGCTGTGTTGACGAAGAAAAGAACCCGGTGAAGGCTATTTCACAACT
>JAQTRE010000154.1 GCA_028711995.1 Dehalococcoidia bacterium
CGCCCCCGCATCGTCTTGGCATACTCCCGTATGCTGCCTCCTGTCATCCTCTCCTCCAATATTTCGGTAACTCTTATTTTGAGGCAACACCCCTCCACTCGGTAACTTTAATTATGAAGCCATGCGGTGTCTTGACTTGTATGGCATGAGTGGATACAATCAGCATGTATATCATTAATCCATATCTCGATACCATACTGATGAGGGTGCAGAAATGAAGACCACCATTGATATCAACGACGCTCTCCTGGATCAGGCCATGAAGGTGACCGGGGCCAGGACTAAACGAGAGGCGGTTGAAGCAGGACTCAAAGAACTGGTTCGGAAGAATAGTCTGACGGCGCTGCGCCAGGAGCTGGGGACGTTTGATCTGGATCTCTCACTGGAGGAACTGGGGCGATTGAGGAATGAGTAACCGGGTACTTATCGATACCTCGGTCTGGATTCTAGCCTTGAGGCAATCACCTGTTGCGGCGATCAGGGGAAGGGTGGAAGGATTACTGGCCGAGGAAAGGGTAGCCATCACTCCCATCAATTGTCTGGAATTGCTCGGCGGGACAAGATCGGAGGTGGAGTTTGATCGCCTCAAAAACCGCCTGGATGCGCTGCACCGGATAGAAATCACTCAAGAGGTCTGGGAAGAGTCAGCGAAGCTGGGATTTAACTTGAGAAGGGCAGGGAAGACGATACCTAATACCGATTTGATCATCGCTTCGGCTGCCATTCTGGCGGGAGCCACGCTGCTTCATGCAGACCGCCATTTCGATCTGGTCGCAGAAGAAACGCCCCTTTCAGTGGAGAGCCTGGTTCATTTGATTTAGCAAGCTGTTGAAAAAGAGGTGAAGGATTCCTCCTTCCGGGGGCCTACGGGACACCCCCAACGAGTGGGGGATAGGGGGTTGAGTCAGACTCTAGCATGACATGGGGATAAACAACACAAAAAGGTCCCCGGCGATCCCGGGGACCTTTTTCTTCCTCTGCAGGGTGGTGCTGCTAGCTGACGGCCACTTTATATTTGGCCATCCCCTCTTCGTAAAGGTCACCGCCATAGATATCGTTGATCACCGTCAGGGGGAGGTCTTCCACTTCAAGCCTTCTGACGGCTTCGGCCCCCAGTTCCTCGTAAGCGACCAGCTCATTCTTCTTGATGGACTTGGAAATCAGCGCCCCGGCTCCCCCGATGGCGGCGAAATAGACGGCTTTGTATTGCTTCATGGCGTCTTTGACTTCCTTGGTGCGCAACCCTTTGCCGATCATTGCCTTGATTCCTTCCTTCATCATACGCGGAGCGTAAGCGTCCATCCGACCGCTGGTAGTGGGTCCGGCTGCGCCGATCACGTTTCCCGGCTTGGCGGGTGAAGGGCCCATGTAGTAGATGGTCTGGCCCTTGGGGTCGAAAGGCGGCGTCTGGCCTTTATCCAGCGCCTCCACAATTCGCTTATGCGCCGAATCGCGAGCCACATAGATGACGCCGCTGAGCAGAACCTGATCACCGGCTTTAAGTTTCTCAATGGTCTTACTATCTATTGGCGAAGTGATACGCAATGTCATGACAAAAACCTCCCTGAAAAAATTAGAGCGATCCCTTTGATTTTAACCGCTCATAGGCCATACCGAGTTCAAAAGCCATCTTATGGGCATCCAGTTCCGTATCGATGGGCTCATCCAGAGGTATCTGATCCTCAAATTGAGGAGCCAGGTCCTGCATCATTTCCACAACCAGATGAAAAGCATCCATGAGCTTTTGGATGACGAATACGTCTTCGGGATCGGGCATGCAGTTATCCGATTCATTCATCAGGACTTTTATTTTTGCCCTCTCCTTGCCGGTCAGCGGACGGTGAATCTCTCGGATCGATTCATCAAATGAATCGATCGTCTCCAGCATCGTCTCGCCTCTGGATGGTGCCGTTTCCTGTCCCCCCTTCTTCCCGGGAGACTTCGAGGCGACTTTCTTCTTTTTCACGATATCATCAAGTGATATTTCTTCCATTCAACCCCCTAGCCCCCACTCTTGGGGGAAAGTTGAGGAATTTGGGGGACACCCCCAAATTCCCGATCTGGTCGAGGGCAGGCCCCCGGCAGAGACGCCTCTCTGCATTCTCTAGAACACTGACAACTGATAACTGGATTTGGCCCCCTCAAGACTGCTTGACGGTAAACTTGGGAACCTCGATCTTGGGCTTGACATCTTTGCTTGGAGCGACCATCGGGGCAGGGATGCGTTTCTTCTGCATTCCCAGGCTCGCCGAGATGTTGCCTCTCTTGAGAAGCTGGATAGCGAACGCGGGGTCCACCCCCTTGGGGCAAACTTCCGAACAGGCTCCTGCCAGGTGACAGAGCCAGAGCCCGTGTGGTGCGTTGACGATTCCAAATCGCTCTTTTTCTCCCTGATCTCTTCGATCAGTGCAATATCGATAGACCGCAGCCAGCGGCTGAGGTCCCAGGAAGTGTTCGTCGGTAGCCACCGTCGGACAGGCCGCCATGCACAGCCCGCATTTCACGCAGTAGGCGAATTGCACAAAACTTTCCAGTTCCTCGGGTGATTGGGCTAGCCCGGTTTGCGGCCTCTCGAGTGTCTCCTTATTCGGGCCGATCACGTACGGTTTTACAGACTTGTGCTTTTCAAAGAGCGGCGTCAAATCGGCCACCATATCCCTGACGATGGGGAAGTTCGGCAGCGACTTCACAGTGATTCTGTCCGTCTCCAGCTCTTCAATGGGGGTGTGGCAGGCCAGCATGGGCAGGTTGTTGACCAGCACGCCACAGGAACCGCAGATGCCCATCCGGCATGAGCAGCGGAAACAAAGGGTATTATCAATAGTCTCTTTAATGTAGATCAGCCCTTCCAGCAGGGTCATACCCTTTTTATACGGGATGGTAAAGTCCTGCATCCGGGGTTTCTGATCCTCCCCCGGCGTATACCGCTGTACTTTGAAGTATAAATCTTGTTTATCTTCCATATCTTTGCTCCTTAGCGTCTCTTACCCGGCTTGCCTAGTAGGCATCCAGAGGGATGTAGATGGTATAGCCCAGGAAAGCTATGGCGGCTATTACCAATACCGCATCCAGTATCTTGACCTTTTCCTCACTGATGGAGAGCCATTCCATGAGAATAGTGCGAAGCCCGTGAAGTCCGTGGTACAAGCCAAAGACAATCAAAAGAATGTAAAAGACAAGCCAGCCCATATCGGCCGCCCGGTCGGCCACCGATTTCCATTCCGTTGCGTCGTCTTTGATCAGGTGCAGGTAAATGACGTGTATCCCTGCCAGGACAACAAGCCCGACACCGGTGACATACTGTAACAGCTTTAAACGTGTCTCTTTCATGTTAATCTCCTATCGCAAAAGCAATGGCCACGTATATCGCGATTGCCGCGGCAGCAAACAGAACCACCCACATGAGGGAGCGGTGTCCTCGCATGGCATCCACATAGGGATAGATCGGCGGTTTAGGTTTACCAAGGGTAAATCCAAGGTGTTGCAGGATGAGCCTGCCTCCGTTGATGGCATGGAAGATGAAAGCGGCTACCACCAGGAATTCTCCCACCTTGAACACGGGGTTGTCCATGAAGTCCATGACGTCCGTCCAGTCATTCTGGCCGCCCAGGCGAACGCCGTTAATTCCCATATGGATGGTGATGAACAGCAGCATACCCAGACCGGTCACGCGATGCAGGGTATACAGGTATCTCTCCCAGGTGTAACGGCCTGCCCAGACCCAGCCTTTGATTCCCAGACGATTCGGCAAATGACGACTCTTCTGCTCTGTAACTTTCGTTTCCATTAGTACTTCCTCTCCACCGGCAACCACATCGACATGTCTACCGGCGCGTAGTCGAACCGAGGTTCCTTGCCATCATTGTAATGGGCCATGGTGTGCTTGCCCCAATTTACATCGTCTCGAGTGGGGAAATCGGTCCTGGAATGCGCTCCTCTCGACTCCTTGCGTGCCAGAGCGCCCATGATCACCGTTTCAGCCAGGTCAATGATGTTGATGGTCTCCAGGATGGCGATCAGGTTGGTGTTGTAGATTCGGCTCTTATCGATAAGTTTCACGTGGTCCATTCTGGCTTTGAGTTCTCGCACCTTCTTTAGAGCGGCTTCCATATCGGGGCCCTTTCGATAGACGGCGACGTTCTTATCAAGCGTGCGCTGCAATTCCGTGCGAATGACAAAAACGTCCTCGCTGCCGTTGCCGTGCCCAACTTTTTCGAAGATAAATTTTTCCTGCTCTATCATCTTCTTTTCAGGAGCCGGCACCAGGGACTTATGGGAAAGCGCGTATTTGGCGGCTCTCTCCCCGGCGAGTTTGCCCCAGACCAGGCACTCTGCTGTGGAATTGGAGCCCAGCCGATTGGCGCCGTGCAAAGAGACGCAGGCCGCTTCACCGGCTGCCCAGACTCCCGGAATAGGAGTTGCCCCCCAGATATCGGTGTGGATCCCGCCCATGCAATAGTGGGCTGCCGGGCGGATCGGGATGGGCTGCTCGATGGGATCGATGAAAGCAAACTTGATACATACTTCCCGGATCAGAGGCAGCCGCTCGTTGATCTTATCTGCGCCCAGATGGGTCAGATCGAGGTGCACGAAGTCGAGACCATCTTCCGGTCGGTAGAACCCTCTGCCTTCGAGGATCTCGGTAGTCTCGGAGCGGGAGACGATATCGCGCGGCGCCTTTTCCATCTTGGAAGGCGCGTATTTGTCCATGAAGCGCTCGCCCTTGTTATTCTTGAGGTATCCGCCTTCGCCTCTGGCTGCTTCGGTGATCAGAATGCCGGAGGGAATCAAGCCCGTGGGATGAAACTGGATGAACTCCATATCCTTGAGCGGAATACCTGCCCGATACGCCATTGCCATGCCGTCTCCGGTGGCCGTGAGCGAGTAGGTGGTGAATCCGTACATTCGGCAGCCGCCGCCGGTGGCGATGATCAGGGCTTTTCCTCTGACGACCACGAATTCCCCGGTGGACAGGTCCCAAACCGCCACGCCCTGGAATCCGTCCTTATCGACCAGAATAGCCGTGGCGTAGCATTCGTCGTACCGTGTGACACGCGAGTATTTCTGGAGCGTATCGTAGAGGGTGTGCATCTCAAAGAATCCGGTTTTGTCCTCGGCGAAGGTAGCCCGGTCGAAGCTGTGCCCGCCGAAAGGTCTCTGGTTGACGCTGCCATCGGGGCGCCTCGACCAAGGGATGCCCCAGTGATCGAGCTGGAGGACCTCCTTGGGTATCTCCTCCACGAAGAGCTTGGCCACATTCTGGTCTGCCAGAAAGTCGCTTCCCTTGATGGTGTCCCAAGCGTGCAACTCCTGGCTATCGCCCTCTTCCGGGTGCATGACTGCGGCTGTGCCTCCTTCGGCGCAAACCGAGTGAGAGCGCATGATCTGAACTCGGGAAACGATGGCGATGTCCAAGCTATCGTTTCCGACCCGCGCTGCCTCGACAGCCGCTCTGAGTCCGGCAAGGCCAGACCCCAGAATAATGAGATCGTGAGTTCTTTCTATCACCTCTTAAGCCTCCAAATCGTCCGAGAAAAATTCGGGCAATTCATTATATTTGAATCGGGGCAATCTCATCCCCGTAACTCCCGAATGTTGAAATCAGACTCCTGATTTACAGTACCGCTTCCTTATGGCGCGCGCTGTGGCACTGAATATTCACTGCCACCGGCATGCTGGCGAGATGGGCCGGGAAAACCTCTATGTGAACTGCCAGGGCGGTGGTTGTCCCGCCGAATCCCTGAGGGCCGACTCCGGAGGCATTGATGCGCTTGAGAAGTTCTGCCTCAAGCTCCGCGACCTCTTGATCGGGATTGGGCTTTCCGACTTCGCGGAGTAGCGATTGTTTGGCCAGCAGGGTGGTTTTCTCGATTGTTCCTCCCACTCCTACGCCTACGATGACCGGCGGACACGGATTGCTGCCTGCTTCCACTACTGTCTTGACCACAAAATCGATCAACCCTTGCCGGCCCTGGGCGGGCTTCAACATGGCGAGCTTGCTCATATTTTCACTGCCGCCGCCCTTCGGAGCCATAGTGATCTTGAGTTTGTCTCCCGGCACAATCCGGGTATTGATGATCGGCGGAGTGTTATCCTTGGTGTTGACGCGGTTGGAGAAGGGCTGTCTGACCGCCGATTTGCGCAGATAGCCTTTTTCATAGCCCTGGCGGACGCCTTCTTCTATGGCCGCATAGAAATCGCCGCCGGTGATATGGACCTCTTGGCCTAGATCGACGAAGATGACGGCCAATCCGCAATCCTGGCAGAGGGGAATGTGTTCCGTGGCCGCGATCTGAGCATTTTCGATGATCTTATCCAGCACCTCCTTTCCCACGGGGGATTTCTCAGTGCCTTTGGCCTTTTTGACGGCTTCCAGCACATCCTCTCCCAGGAAAAAGTTGGCTTCCTGGCACAGACGGGCTACGGTTTGGGTGATATCGGCTGTTTTGATCTCTCTCATTTAATGCTCCTGATACTCTCTCGTCTATTTTAAGTGAGTTCGTCTGAGACTTCTTGCATGGCTCGAACTCATTCAGTTGCTATTGGTTTAATTTGCCTGGCGAATTGTCATCGAAGCGGGACAATCCGACGCTGCCAGAGAGCCCGGTTTTGCATGATTTCCATTCGCCCGGAAGCTTGCCACAGGCTCGTTGACACAACGGGTCTCCGGGAAGCCGCGGCAAAGGCGGCCTCCGA
>JAQTRE010000155.1 GCA_028711995.1 Dehalococcoidia bacterium
GTTTTTGGTACTACATCGGGTTTTTCAAAACACTCAGCTTCGCATGATGACCCCTCTCGGATTTATCCAATCTAAGAAAACTCGAGCGAAACTGTTTTGAAGCTTAAACTGCGGAAGTTGGGCTAGAGGTTGAACTCCCGGATTAAAAAAGGCCCCCTCCTTGAGAAGGAGGGGGCCTTTTTCCTTGCAGGTTCCCCTAACCGATAATCTCTTTCACCCGCCCCACTTGACCGCTTTCCAGGCGGACCTTTATGCCATGGGGGTGAGCCGGAGAACTGGTCAGAATATCCCTGACAATCCCCTGGGTCAGTTTCCCAGATCGCTGGTCTTGCTTCAATACAATGGAGACCTGCGAGCCCGGTTTGATATCAATGCGATTTACGCTTTTCATACCATTGGTTTCACCCCTCGCCATTACTCAAGCAAGGGTTCCTTCTTTGTTGTGGCAAGGGCCTATCTGACAAAAACCGCCGCGGCAACTACAGTGGTCCACAAGCCGTTCTTATTCCCCTCCGCCGATTGACAAACGTGGCTGGTCCTGAAAAAAGTACCGCTGGCGCGATAGACTTCCTTGCGCTCGTCCCACGCCTGATCCGGGTCAAAGGGTATCCCCAGCGTTGAAGCCAGCATGGTGGCCGCGAGGTCTTCGGCATAATCCCCCGAAATCTCCGCCGTTTGGCCAAAGGTATGGTGCTCCGAAAGATAACCGTACTGTTTCTTGTTTTTGGGCATAGCCACACCGATAGCGGCAGATATGAGCCGATTGGGTTCGTCAGTTTCGTTGCGAGCCATCACACAATAGATGATCTGTCCGGATTTCAGCTCCTGGATGCCTTCATTCCTGGGAACTATCTTGCACAAGGGCGGCAGAATGCTGGATACGTATACCAGATTAAACCGCTCGATGCCAGCATTGCGCAAAGCAAGCTCAAATGAAGAGAGCCTGTTCTTGTCTACGCCCACACCTTTGGTCAAAAACATCACCTCGGGTACCATCGATCCTCCCTGGAATAAGTTACAATAGGGTGCCAATCACACCCCTGCCCCCCACTCGTGGGGGAAAAAGGACAAATCGGGGGACACCCCCGATTAAGTCTCCCTGAGCGCTAACATCGTATAGCAGAGCTGAGCCGCGCCATATTCAGTCAAAACATCAAACGGGCGCGGTGCCACCTCGACTACGTCAGCGCCGATGACGTTCTTCCGCTTGAAAAGCTCCCGGAGCAAGTCTATGGTATAATACCACTCCAAACCACCCTGAACCGGGGTTCCCGTGGCGGGCATATACGCCGGATCAATACCATCCACATCTACGGTCAGGTAAACCAGATCCGTGGTTATCGAATCAACAACAACGGCCGGAGCCGGAATTGCTCCCTTTCCCCACTCAAATACCGCCAGCCCGTTCTTGAGAGCAAAATCCATCTCTTCCCTGGCGTATGCCCGGACGCCAACATGAAGGCAATTGAAACCCATCTCATGGGCTCTCCTCATAACCGTGCAGTGGGCATACATCCCATGCGGAGCATCGCTATAATCGGAATCGTCAGGCCGCAAATCAAGGTGCGCATCAATTTGACAGACAGTGATTCCCCGCGGATCACGATGCGCAGCCAATGCCTGAAATGCGCCTGTCGAGACGGAGTGCTCACCCCCGAGCATCAAGACGAACACGCCACGATCGATATGCTTCTCATACTCCTGCTTTACACGAGCCACCATGGAAGATGGCGAACATCGATTTAGGTTTTTCAGCTCGCACAAGACAACTTTACGCTCCGGAGACGGCATCGCCCCCGTAAATCGATCATACGTCTCCATTTGATATTTGAGACTCGAAACGATGGCGGCCGGGCCGTTGACGGCACCCTTGCGAAATGAAGCAGTGCGATCATAAGGAGCGCACAACAGCACAACATTGGCTTCGGATGGATCGCTGCAATTGATTTTCAACCCGGTCGGCATTGATCTCCTCCAGGTGTCGGGGCTACGCCTGAACCTAGAAGACTTATGAGATGACTATATTATACAAGGTTGCTTGAGGATTTGAAGGAGGTAGGGGCGAAGCATTTGGCACAGCCAAATGCTTCGCCCCTGCAATTCATAACGAAACGCCGGCCTCTTCAGTCACACCAGGGTCATCACAATCAAAACAGCAGAACCGCGCCAAGCCATCTTCATGCCCGAACCTGCCATTTTCCAGAAACGGCCATTGCCCACCGGATACTCCTGATTTGAAGATGGGAGCGAGGCCAGTGATTTCGGAAGTGATCTCCGAGACTGAGCCATAGCTCATCGGGAAACCCATGGCTTTCGCCAGGAGCGAGATGATCTCCCAGTTCTCCTTGCCGCCGATCAGCGGCATAGCGCGATTCAGACGCTGGATGCGCCGTTCACAATTGGTAAACGTGCCTTCGCTTTCCGCAAACGTGGCTCCGGGAAGAATAACATCGGGATAAGGTCCTTTTTGAGGAAACACGGTATCCACCAGCACCGAGAAGAGGGGAACCTCAAACACGGCGTTGCCGATCTCAGTCAGAACGTCTCTCCGCAACACGAGGACTCCTTGAATATCACCCCTTTCCACCCCCTGGACGATGTCCATGGCATCCTTCCCTGTTTCCTGAGGAAGAGCACTGTTCCATGCCGCTTCAAATGTCCCTCTGATCGCTGCATCGCCAATGGGCTGCTGGCCAGGAAGATAATCGGGATGAACTCCCATATCAATCAACCCCTGAGCATTACCGGTACTGCGCATGGCGATGATCCCAGCGCCTTCTCTTCCCACATTCCCTGTAATCAACGCCAGGTTGTTGATAAGAACAAGCTCTTCAGGCGTAATCGTGTCCGCATTGACGATAATCACCGGTCTTCTGGCTCGGATATAGAGATGCAAGGCCTCGATGAGCCTGGAAGGCTTCACCCAGAAGGTGTCCGCCACCTTCTCAAGGGGGTATTTTCTCATCTCTTCGGCAAAGTCCTCAAAACCACTGGTTCGAGATTGAACGAACTCGTGATCGACCAGGTCACGGGTGACAAGATAGGTCAGCATCGCTCTGAGCAATATCAGCGTGGTTCTGGGATTGATCTTCAAGCTGACCTCGGCCAGGGAATCCAGCCGCGTGGGTCGCGGATTGATCATCACCAGCTTGCTCCCATTGGCCACCGCTTCCCTGACTTTCAAGCCGATAACGGGGTACTCTTCGGTGACATTGCAGCCAAAGATAAGGACAAGATCGCTGTCCACAATATCGCTGTAGGAGCAAGTGGAGGCATTTCTCCCAAAGCTCTTCATCAAGCTGTTGTTCATCGCCAGAGGGTTGGGAGAGGCAAGGTTATTGGTTTTGAAGGCTGTTCTGGCCAGTCTCTGAACCAGATAGCTCTCCTCATTGGTCAGCCGGGAAGATGCGATAACTGCCAGTTTGTCGCCCCCGCTCCGCTCCCGAATCTCTTTGAATCCTTTTGCCGCTAGGGCGATTGCCTCGTCCCAGCTGGCCTCAACCATTTTCCCATCTCGCTTGATTAGAGGCGTTTTGAGTCGATTCAGATCGTTGATCACGTAGGCATTGAAAGTCCCTTTCTTGCAAAGGTTCCCATTGTTTACCACGCTGCCAACGGGAGAGGTGATCTTCACGACCTTGTCTCCAACGACATCGAGTTCGATATTGCAGCCGACGCCACAATACGGACACGTGGTCGATACCGCTTTCAGCTTCCAGGGGCCTGATTTGGGCAAGCGGACAACCGGGGCCATCGCTCCGGTGGGACAGGTGGAGATGCACTGTCCGCAGGACTCGCATAACGTTTCAGCAAGGGGCATGCCCAAAGCTGGCTCAATTGCGGTGCCGAATCCGCGGCGAGTGAAACCCAGGGCTGCGACCCCCTGAACTTCATGGCAAATTCGAACGCAGCGCCCGCACAAAATGCACTTGTTCAAATCTCTGGAAACATAAGGATGTTTGCGCTTTTCTGCAGGCATATGCCGCTTGCGCCCCTCATAGTGATGATCATTCACCCGGTACTCAGTAGCCATCTGGCGTAATTTACACTCAAACACATCGTGACAGCCGCAGGCCAGACAACGCTCGGTCTCAGCTTTGGCCATTTCTTCGGTAAGCCCAAGCTCAACTTCACTGAAACTCCCTCTCCGCTCACTCAGAGGCAGACTGGGCATCTGAACTCTCGGGATACGCACCACATCCGCAAACTCGCTGACGTCGATATCAGCCAGTTCCCCTTTGGTGCAGTTATAGGGTTTCTCCACAGGTCGGATGGGTTGACCGATCAGATATTGGTTGATGGAAACCGCCGCTTTTCTCCCGGCAGCGATTGCCTCCACAACGGTAGCCGGTCCGGAAACACAGTCGCCGCCAGCCATCACACCTGGCAGGGAGGTTTGCATCGTGTTTTGATCGACTTTGATATACCCCCAGCGGTCAAGTGTCAATTGACTATTCTGCGGAATCCCGGAGGCATCCAGGTTCTGACCGATGGCCACAATGACCGTGTCGACTGCCATGGCAAACTCCGAGCCGGTGATGGGCTCCGGCCTTCGCCTGCCCGATTTATCCGGCTCTCCCAGAGCCATGCGGATACACTCCATGGAGTCCACTTTTCCAGTTTGTCCTGTAAGCTTGACCGGTGCTGCCAGGAAATTAATTTTCACACCTTCCTGCTCAGCCTGTTCGATCTCCTCATGATTGGCGGGCATCTCGTCTCTCGATCTTCGGTAGACAATGGTCACCTCGGTGGCACCCAACCTCAAGGCGGTTCGAGCAGCATCGATTGCCGTATTCCCTCCGCCGATCACCGCCACCCTCTGTCCAAGGTTCAGCTTCTTCCCCAGCACGACATCTCTCAGGAATCCGATCCCGGAGAGTACGCCCGGCAGATTCTCCCCCTCAACCTTCATGCTCTGGCTTGCCCATGCGCCCAGCGCAACAAAGATCGACTCATACCCATCTTTTTTCAGGCTGTCAACGGTGAAATCCCGGCCCAGCGAGACATTACACTGAACTTGATGACACAACCCGGTGATTATGGCAATCTCTTTATCCAGATCCGCCTTGAGCAAACGGTATTCCGGAATGCCATATCTCAACATCCCGCCCAGCTGGGGACTGGCATCAAAAATATCTACCGCATGTCCTTCAAGGGCAGTATAATAGGCAGCGGCCAATCCCGCCGGTCCTCCGCCCACAATGGCTACTTTATGTCCAGTAGACGATTTCGGCCTGGGAATATAGGCGCCATTTTCAATATCATAATCCGCCACGAACCGCTTCAGGGCATTGATAGACACCGGCTCATCGATCGCGTTCCTGCGGCACTTGGCCTCGCAAAACCGCGGACATACCCTCCCGCAGATGATCGGCAACGGGTTGGACGCCTTGATCAGTTTCAGGGCTTCTTTGTACTGGCCGATGGCAATCAGCCCGATATAGCCCTGAATATCTATCCCGGCCGGACAGGCCAGCTTGCAAGGGGCCACACAGTCGCCATAGTGATCCGAGAGCAGCAATTCCAGAGCCGTCTGGCGCAGCTTGAACAGCTTATCGCTGTTGGTCTTGACCACCATCCCCGGTTGCACCGGAGTGGTACAGGCAGGCATCGGACCCCGACCACCCTCAACTTCCACCACACAAAGACGACACGCTGCAGTAGGTTTTAACCGGGGATCATCGCATAGAGTTGGAATCTCAACGCCGCCTTGCTGAGCAGCCGCCAGAATGGTCGTTCCTGTTTCTACTTCAACTCTCTTTCCATTTAAGGTCAGTGAGACTTTTGACATGTTCCTCTCCTTAGTCGACAGAGATAGCACCCAGACGGCACACGCTCATGCACAGCCCACAGCGAATGCATTTCCCTTTGTCGATGCTATGAGGTTTCTTTTTCTCTCCGGAGATGGCCCCGACCGGGCAATATTTCACACAAAGGCCACAACCGCGACATTTAGCCGGGATCGTCTCATAGGTAATCAAAGCCTGGCACTTCTTCGCCGGGCATTTCTTATCATGGATATGCGCCTCATATTCGCTCCGGAAATACTTGATCGTGGTCAATACCGGATTCGGCGCAGTCTGTCCCAGCCCACATAGTGAGCCCTCTTTCACACTCGCGGCCAACTCCTCGAGGAACTCGATGTCCCCGGCTTTGCCCTCGCCATTGCTGATCCGCTCCAGAACTTCCTGCATCCGCAGCGTCCCGATGCGGCAGAAGGTGCACTTGCCGCAGGATTCATCCTGAGTGAACTTGAGGAAGAATTTAGCCACGTCCACCACGCAGGCACTCTCGTCCATGACAATCAACCCGCCCGACCCCAGGATGGCTCCGGTTTTGGACACCGACTCATAATCCACGGGAAGATCGATAAAACTGGCGGGAAGGCATCCTCCCGATGGGCCTCCGATCTGGACCGCCTTCAAAGGCTTGCCGCCGGGTATGCCGCCTCCTATATCCATAATGATCTCCCGAAGGGTCGTGCCCATGGGAACTTCGATCAGGCCACTGTTGGCGATCTTGCCCGTCAGAGCAAATACGGCCGTGCCTTTGCTCTTCTCCGTGCCGATGGAAGCATACCACTCGGCGCCTTTGTTGATAATCACCGGGACACTGGCCAGACTTTTCACGTTGTTGATATTGGTGGGTTTTCCCCACAAGCCTCTCTCGG
>JAQTRE010000156.1 GCA_028711995.1 Dehalococcoidia bacterium
AAGGAGAACATGCCTTCCTGGTGGTCAAACATCTGTGGGGTTATCGGAAGGTGAGATACAATGGTCTGGCAAAAAATGCGGCTCAAGTGTTCAGCCTATTCGCTCTGGCCAACTTATACATGGTTCGGAAGGATTTGCTGATGATTAGGGCGTAGTCTGCCCAAAATCCTGGAAATCCCCCTGAAAAGGGGTTATTCAGAGAGCGGAACCACGGAAAACCCACACTTCGACGTTATTTTATTGAGGGAATTCCGCTGAATTTATTTTTCGACGGACTTGATCAGAGGTTCCCTAAGTGATGCTCGCTGGCCTGCTAGTGAAGGGTGGGTCAAGATGGCGCAGAGGTTTGATCCTGGCGGTGGACCGATAGAAGTGCACTACGTTTACAACCCTGTTACAGGGACAGTTGATGATGCTAAGATTATACTGAGGTAACTAATAATGATCATCAGAGCAATAGCAGAGACCTTAGAGAATGCTCCCGACGATCTCTCTTGGGGTGTTACAAAAGAAAGCAAGGTATCCATTACCAAGGGCAAAGAGTATGTTGTACACGCACTATCAGTTTTCAAAGGGGTAACATTCTTCGAGATACTGGATGATTTAAGGGGCATTTCATGGCTTCCCTACCGCTTTTTCACCGTGGTCGATAGATCGATCCCGGATGACTGGGAGTGTAATGTTTTGCAAGGAGAGGTGAAACTTATCCTCGGCCCAAGCTTCGTAGCTGAAAGCGAAGATGCCTATTCTCGGATGGTCGAAGGAGATTCTGAACAAGGTGAAAATTTCTGGCGGAGGGCAATAGCAAAAGGATTAGGCTGATCTTGCGGGAGAACAAGGCCGTTTTCCCAACAGGTACAGGGAGAGGCTGGAATGATCCAGCCTCTCCCTTTTTAGTCGCTGCCGTCCTTCCGTCCACCTTGAATCCTCATGGCCCCACTTACACATAAAATATTTATGTTAAGGCTGCTGTGGACCGAGGCGGGGATTGCTTGGTGCTGATGATTGGTGGTCTAACCCGCCGAGCCTTTGGTGGAGCGGCACTATGCGGATAGTGCGCTGCCAGGACACAGCGCCGGAGTGGGTCAGAGCATGAAGGACGGCAGCGCGATCTGCGCAGCAGGATTTACAACAGCCAAAACTCTACAATGATGGTAAGACTTCACAGACGTTGAGCGTAGCTATCCAGCACGGAGGAAACAAACGTCTGATACTTGACGCCTTTCTCCTGGGCGAACCTTTTGTAGCGCTCCACCGTTTTCTTCTTGAGCTTCATGGTAACCGGCACAGTCTCTTCCTTGCTGAGCATCTCCACAATTTCCTGCGGGGATGGCAGGAAATCCTCGACAGGGATTGAGTCATCAATCCCTTTTGCAATGTGTGCCGGGGCATTGGTGTAGCTTTTAGTCTTGCTCATAAACCTTCCTCCCTTCTCTCCAGTATCCAGCGCCAATAATGCGGATTCTTTCGCCTCTGACAGTAAAGCGTACCGTCATCACCAGTTTTCCCACCTTTCCAAAGCAAAAATAGCGCTTTTCTTCCTGCGAGTGTTTGGGGTTAAATCTGATCTTCCGGTCAGGATCGAGAAAGGCATATACCGCCTCTTCAAATGAGACGCCGTGCTTCTCGATATTTGCCAGGTTTTTGGATTCATCCCATTCGAATTGCATGGATAACCGCCATATATATTATGCACTCGAACAATATAATTGTAAATACAGAAATATTGTTGGATCGAGGGATGAGGGACGGCAGCAACGGGCAATTGTCTCACCTTTGCCAATTTCGGAGAAGAAACGTCATTGATTATTTTGGGATGGACTGGAGATTGTCAAAGCGGTACGGAAGATGTATTATTAAAGAAACAGAGCCATGTCTTTAATAACAAACGACGTTATTAAAGAGGAGTTGAATAACGGACACTGCTCTATTCAAAAGAAGTCCTTCAGGCAATCTGGTCCGGGCCAGTGGCGGATACTGGGCTTATGTTCCAAATGCCCTACCTCCAATGTTGGAATGGGACACTGAGACTGTAATCCAGCTGTCCAGGGCTGACCTGGCAGTAGGCACGCTTTCGGGCCTCGGAGAAACATTGCCCAATCCGCACCTGCTGATCTACCCCTTTATCAGAAGAGAGGCAGTCCTGTCTTCGCGAATCGAGGGCACGCAATCGTCGCTCTCTGATCTGCTGCTGTTTGAGGCGACCCGGGTAGAAAAACAGAGAGATGTCAAGGAAGTCCAGAACCATGTACGCGCCATGGAATACGGGCTGCAGCGGCTCAATGAACTGCCGCTGAGCCTTCGGTTCATCCGTGAACTGCACGGCATCCTCATGGATGGCGTGCGTGGCGACCACGCCACTCCAGGTGAATTTCGCCGGTCTCAGAACTGGATCGGAAGCCCCGGGGCAACTCTGAATGAGGCTACCTTTGTCCCTCCTCCGCCGGAGGAGATGCTCCAATGCCTTGATCAGTTGGAGAAGTTTCTTCACAGCGAATCCAGAATGCCGCCATTAGTTGAGGCGGCGCTGGTACATTACCAGTTTGAATCGATTCATCCCTTTCTGGATGGCAACGGTCGTATCGGTCGCCTGCTGGTTACTCTGCTGCTTTGCCAAAGAAATATTCTCAGCAAACCGTTGCTTTACCTGAGCGCCTTCTTTGAACGGCATCGTAGGGAGTATTACGACCTTCTCTTGAAGGTGAGCAGTACAGGTTCCTGGCGGGAATGGATCGGGTTCTTCCTGAGAGCTGTAGCCACTCAGTCAGAGGACGCGGTATTACGGTCAAGGCATCTTCTGGAGCTTCATCGTGCCTATTCTCAAATGGCTCGAGATCGGCATCTGCCGCCAACTGCAGGGCAACTCATTGAACTGATCTTCATGAAGCCGGTTCTGAACGCTAAGACCGCTCAGGAGTTTCTCAAGGTGAGTTACCCATCAGCACAATATGCGTTGACTTCCCTGGAAAAGGCTGGCATCCTGACGGAGATCACCGGTCGTAAGCGAGACAAAGCTTATTCAGCCAATGAAATTCTGAAGGCTCTGGATGGGGACAACGAATGAGGATTGGTCAACCGATAGTAAAGTGTGAGCCGGAAAAGCACACCCCTAAGAAACTGCGGCGGCCAACATCAAGGAAGAGGTGGACAGATTCATCATCTGAGGCAAGACAAAAACAGAGAAGAGGGGCCCGCGTTTCAGGGGGAGACTGACCCTCCCCCGTCTCCACCAGAAACACGAGAGAGCTTCCGAGTCTGATATATTCGGAAGCTCTTTTACTAAAACGACCTCTGAGCCTTCTTTAGTGGTAGCGACCTGGAAGGTTGGCCAGAATGCTGGCTTGGGCTTCACCGCGACGATGGCTTTCTCCTCTTTGGCATCAACGTAAACGGCATCCAGCATGGTCAAGAGGAGCTTTCTCTTTTCTTCCAGGTTTGCCCCAGCCCAAAGTTTCGGCAGGTTCATAATCAAGTTTCCGGCTTCCTCGGCGGCATTGGCCTGAGGAACGACCAGGGATTCCAGTTCCATCTCCAGCAATCTCTTCTGCCGGTGGTATTCCTCATCCGGGAAGACCCCATCGATGTATGCCTTAGCCATTCTCCGTAGCTTCTCCTGAGTCCTTTTTCTTTCCTCTTTGATCCGGATCACCTCATCCTTCAGGCTGACGATAGAGAGGACTTCTTCCAGCCATTTGGGGCCCAGTTCGATAGCCTCGACCATCTTCCCGACCTGTTCGTCGGCCATCTCGCAATGGATGGAAGCCCCGGCTGCCGGGCAAACGGCATGGCTTCTGGAGCCGGTATGTTCCCGGTAATACTTCTGTCCGTTCTTATAAGTTTGCGCCCACATGGGCTTTCCACCATAAACTTGGGAGGCGCGAACAACTGCGCTGTCTTAGGCCATCAATAGCTGGTAACGCGCATTAACATCTTCGTTGCCGATCCGGAGATGCGATAAGTAACTCCAGATATCCTGGTTCCCTCCTGAACCCGCTTCTCTGAGCGGGCTCATCTTCTTCTGGGCGAGCCCTCACCGCAGCCGTTTCAAATCCGAATCCACCCTGCTATAATTCCTTCACATCAGGGGGCTGCCGTTATCTCACCAGTGGGAGGAGTTGAAATGGCGATACAATTTCGCAATCTGGTTTTTGAAGGCGGAGGGATGAGGGGGATTGCTTATGTGGGGGCCATGCGCGTCATGGAGCAGCGCGGCGCTCTCAAGCATATCTCCAGAGTCGGTGGAACCAGCGCCGGAGCCATCAATGCGCTGGTATACGCCCTCGGCTACGATATCGCCGAGCAGGGGCAGATCATGGCCGCGACGGATTTCAGGAAGTTCCGCGATCATTCCTGGGTGGGGGGAGACATCCGGCGTCTGGTGAAGAACTTCGGCTGGTACAAGGGCGACTCCTTTGCCGACTGGATCGGCGGCCTGATCGAAAAGAAGCTGGGCAAGCAGGAAGCTACCTTTCAGGACCTCAAAAATGCCGGTCGTCCCGATCTTTATATTGTCGGAACGAACCTCACCACCGGGTTTGCCGAGGTCTTTTCCAACGAACGTCACAAGGATATGCCGCTGGCTGTTGCGGTGAGAATCAGCATGTCCATCCCCATATTCTTTGCCTCGATGCGCCAAGGCTTGCGCAAGGATGTGTATGTCGATGGCGGCGTGGTGATGAACTACCCGGTGAAACTCTTCGACCGGGAAAAGTATATCGATGTGAAGAATGAAGCCTATGCCGGATTGCCAACCGAATACTACAACCAGCAGAACGTGAGCTTCGCGCGGGAGAAGCCGGGGCGAAGCCCTTACATCTATAACCGGCAGACGCTGGGATTGCGCCTGGACACCCGCGAAGAGATCGGCCTTTACAGATACGATGAGCCGCCCAAAGACAAGCCCATCCAGGGATTCCGCGATTATGCAGCTGCCCTGATCGGCACCCTGATGCGTGTTCAGGAGAACCAGCACCTTCATTCGGATGACTGGCAGCGGACGCTTTATATCGATACCCTGGACGTAGGCACAACCGATTTTGGTCTGACAGAGGAAAGGAAAGCAGCGTTGATTCAGTCCGGCTCCGATTGCGCCGAGAAGTATTTCACCTGGCTTGAGGACCCGGCCCAGTCACCCAAAAATCGTGTTGGCTGAAGATGAGGGCTACCAGTTGACAACCCTACCCTCTTAGATGCATAATGGAACCAGAATGGAACCAGGGAGGGGTGTAAAGAATGCCTACTATCACTGTTAAGAACATCCCCAGTGATCTATACGAACGCTTAAAACAGAGCGCAGCAGAGAATCGGCGCAGCATTAACAGCGAGGTCATTGTCTGCATTGAGCGGGAAGTACAAGTCCGAAAGCACGAGAACATCGATGATCTTCTGGCCAAAGCTCGTAAGGTTCGGGGGAAAACCAGTGGACAAGTGCTTACGGATGAAAAGTTCACTGAATTAAAGGCGCTGGGCAGACAATGATCGTCGTAGATACTAATGTGATTGGCTACCTGTTCTTGTCCAGTGAGCGATCTGACCAGGCGGAACAGGTTCTGGTGAAAGACCCTCATTGGGCTGCCTCTTTGCTTTGGAAAAGTGAACTCCGTAACGTTCTGGCAACCTATGTGAATCGAGCTTTGCTCAGCCTTGAAGATGCTGTTCACATCATATCGGAAGCGGAGGGTTTGCTGAAGGATTCCGAATATGAAATTGCCTCAGATCAAGTCCTTAGATTAGCGCAGCAGAGCAGGTGCTCGGCATATGACTGTGAATTAGTTGCTCTGGCCATGGCCTTGAATGTTCCCCTGATTACTGTGGACAAGAAGGTCCTGGCTCAATTTTCGGCAGTATCGATTGATCTGAATGAGTTCGCATCAAGTTAACATAATCAATGGGACACAACACGTCCAATCTACCCGAGTGAAAAGAGTGTCATTGCTTGAGTCCGGCTATCACGATGCAATGGAACGACTCCGCGAAGCATGGCTATAATCGTGCCAATTTGGGCAGCTTCCGTCAAGTCAGGACTCTCCAGCGGTGCATTCATTGACATAGTAGAAGCTGTCGAGATAGTCTGACTTAACCCCCTTGCCCCAAACTCGTTGGGGAAATTTTCCCTCACCCCCTCAGTCCCCCTCTTCCAGCGTGGGAGAGGGGGACTGAGGGGACACCCCCTTCGGCAAGCTCACGGCAGGCTCTAAAACCCCGGCAGAGAGGTGTCTCTGCACTCTCTATAATACTGATAACCGAATTAGGGACACCCTCGGACCCCCGCAGGGACAAATCCTTCATCTCTTTTCAGCATCCTGTTAGCGATGACGCACCCAGACCATAAAGAAGGCACTCATTCGATCCAATTAGGGTCATACCCCATCGAAATAGCTTCACAAGGTGATTCCCCATCAGGATGACGCAACGTTTTTGGGCCGTTTCTCAATTAGCGCAGTCCCTATGAAAGTGAGTACAGGCTCACCTCTTTGATTGAGTGAGGCTGTTTAGTTTTGATTTCAGCCTCGACTTTGACTGATTTTGTAATGCCTTCACCCCCACGTATCTGGTAGAATCAACTCAGATTCAGATTGAGGGGGAGAATCCTCCATGAGAACAGCCAAT
>JAQTRE010000157.1 GCA_028711995.1 Dehalococcoidia bacterium
GTGCCGCCTCTGATTGCCATACTGCAATTATAAACGATTCACCCAGGAATTGTCAAGCATAGTACTGGCTACAATGTGCATTACAACAGGCTCGTCGCCAGCTTCATTTGATCGTGTTTAACTTTAGGCTAAGGCTTGTCTGGTGAATTGAACAAAGATGGTGCTCTCTCTTTGTCTGGCCTGTCCAGGGACTGCGGTTCGATCCTCCGTCGCGCAAACCCCCCTCGAATTTGGTGGCCTGCACGATTGTGCTACCTGCCCTGCACGTATATACTGAAACCCCTATGTATGAAAATATCGTGGTCACGCTGGATGGTTCGGATTTAGCCGAGGTAGCGCTTCCTTATGCTGCGGAGCTGATGGGGAAGCTCCGTTCCAAAATGACCCTGCTCCACGTCTGCGATGCCTCTGATACAGATCGACATCAGGAATATTTTGATCTCCTGGCCAAGGAAGTGAAACGGGACGCCGAGCAGTGCTGCGGGATGACAAATGCGCAGGTGGAGACGGTGATTCTGAATGGCAAACCGGCTGAGACGATCATCGACTATACCGAGAAGAATTCCATCGATCTGACCATCATGGCCACTCACGGAGCTTCCGGCATCAGCCGGTGGGCGCTGGGAAGTGTAGTAGATAAGGTAATCCACGGAACCACGAGACCGGTGGCTCTCATCAGAGCCAAGGGATCGCGTCCGGAGGTCCGCCTGGACGGGCTGCTGAACAGGATACTGGCCCCCCTGGACGGATCTGAAGTGGGAGAGGCCGCATTGCCGTACGTCAGGGAACTGGCGATGAAACTAAAGGCAAAAGTGGTTCTCTTTCAGGCTGTACAAAAGGATGAGTCCCTGGAGGAGATCAACTGGATTGAACTCAGAGACCTGTCAAAGAAAAGCGCCAGGGCTTGTCTTTCCAGGGCAGGATACTATCTGGAGAGAGAAGGCATCGAGGTGAAATCCGAAGTGAGGATCGGCAATCCGGCTAGCCAGATCATCGATGTGGCAACGGAAACCGGGTGCAGCATTATTGCCATGTCCACCCACGGACGCTCCGGAATCGATCGATGGGTATTCGGAAGCGTTGCCGAAAAGGTCCTCCGCGCCGGGAACACTCCCGTCCTTCTGGTTCGAGCGCCGGAAGGCGACGAAGCTTAAGCCCCGCCTTTTTGTCTCTCACTTCAAGAGAGACATGACCTCAACAGTCACTCCCGCTTGATCCCCGCCTATTGGATGCTGCACATTGTCATACAATAAGAGCCCGCAATCACTACCTGAACAGATAAGCATGTTTGGTGCCGGTTGCAGTAATTCCCTGAGACCAAGTGTTGGTCTGATAATCAGATTGGGAGATGCTGAACTGCCACGTGCCTGGTGTACCCGTAATGGTGACATAGCCACTCGAATCGGTAATTTGGTTGAATGAATTGCCGGAGGCATCCTGCCCTGTGACTTGTGCCCCGGAGACGACCGGGCCGCTGGCGCTGCCGTCATGGACGTAGAGGATCAGCGTAACCCCGCTCACAGGTTCAGGGTTCAGGAAAAAGGCGTGCTTTGTGCCGGTTGCAGTAATTCCCTGAGACCAAGTGTTGGCCTGATAACCAGATTGGGAGATACTGAATTGCCAGTCGCCCGGTGTACCGGTAATGGTGACGTAACCGTTGGAATTGGTGATTTGGCTGAATGAACTACCGGACGCGTCTTGTCCGGTGACCTGCGCCCCGGAGACAACCGGCCCGCTGGCGCTGCCGTCATGGACATAGAGGGTCAGCGTGAGCAATTCCACCGCGCCGGATGAATAGTATTGCTCCGGATGGATCCATCCGAGTTGGGGTGCAGCCATTGCATCGAGGGATGCACGCAACACACCTCGATGATCTACCACGCTAATAAGATTCCTCTCTCCGTCAGAAATCCCCACATGTCCGCAATTCGAGTTGATGGGTTTCCTGTCGTAGTAGACGATGGCTCCTTTTGGCGGATCACCTTGATTGATGAGATGTCTATGAGCTTCATAATCTTCAATAGCCGTGAGAAAACCTTCCCGATCAGCCAAAGGTCTTCCCAATGCTACTGTCATGACGGCTGAAACAAATCGATCACAGTAAGTGTAGCTTTCATCCACCCAGACAAGACCGGCATCGGCGAAAGCACCGACGCCTCGCGTTTGATTGAGCTGCCCGTAGGCCAGTTCATAAACCCTGTCCGCCAAACTGACGGCGGCGGTGCTTTCCGGTGACGCCGATGGAGATGGGGTTTCATCTTCGCTTATCTCGTCGATCTTATCCTTCACCTCGTCAATGGCGTCATCGACGCTGTCACAACCTGCCAGGCATATTCCCGCAAGAACCACACAGATCAGAAAAATGATTGTTGCTGCCCTGATTTTCATATCAAGAACCTCTCGTTTGTTTGGTTGGCATGCAGGAGCTGTCAGTCATGCATGCCAACCAAAAACTATGAACCAGACTATAGATAAACCCGATATATCTCAATCTTCGGAGCGATTCATTCGGCCTCCACACGAGAGATCAGTAATTCGAGTTTATCATTGCCCCCTCCGTATCAGTAAAACAAACACTTGACTGCAGGGGCCTCTCGTTTCCCAGCTAAAGAACTCCACTAATCCCCATATCTTTCTTCGTATGCCCGTCGCTCTTCAGGGGAGTCTCCTTCGCCTGCACGGAAATACTCTCTTTGACCTTCTTCATCCCATTGGCTGCCATCGAGCCTATCATACTCATAATCACTATTGCTGTCACTATTATTATTTGAGAGAATGACGGCGGCTACTATTCCTCCAATTAATACCAGAGCCAAAATCACCGCCAGAACCTTATTCTTCATTATCATTTCTCTGTTTCCTCCTCCGCCATTTTTCAGATGAGTCTATTCGGCAAGCATGCTTTTGAAGAAACCCGATCCCATCTCTCGCCAGGAACCGTCTCAAGAAACGGCTCGCGGGCAAACTTCAATTTCCGGAACGGCCCATCCGGCTTCCCACAATCATGGTTACAGCACCCAGCAGCGCCAGTATCCAGCCGGCATGAGGAGTAGCATAGATGGTGTAGGAATCGTCATCGTAGCGATATCCAGATGAAGGGTCCCAGGTGAGCGCATATCCTTCCAGATAGCCGAAATTAGCTATAATGCATATCAGGGATAGTAATCCCGCCAAGAGCCATAATTTTCGTTTGGGCACTCCGGTGAAAAAAGCGTATGCGACGGAGCCAATACCTACCACCGCACAGAGGATCATCAACACCGTTGGCAAACCACAGCCGATCCACATTGGGTCCCAATCGCTGAACAGGCGCATCAGTTCACTTTTTACTGAGCCAAAGGCGTCAAGCGCGATGCTTCCCCCATCACATTCATCCCCGGCGCAGCGTAATGAGAGCCAGTCGGGGGCTAAGGCGATAAGCGTCAGAATGGCTCCTCCGCCAGTGACCACCAATGCCTTGAGTAAACCTGGATCAGACTTGGCAACCGAATTGCCAGAAGCTTGCTGCGATCCGCATGATGGGCAAAACGTCGCATCATCTGAAATCTGCTGTCCGCATTTCCTGCAAAACATGCGTTTTGACCTCCTTACTTCGTCTCTTTGTCTTGAACTGGTGTCAGATATCTCTGGGTAGCAACAAGAGGATTGCCCATTACTTTGAGAAGAGAACAGTTAATCCATCCAAGGTTCCCGTGGATACTACAGTCCCATCTTTCTGGATTCCTATGGTGCGCCTTCCATCAGTGTAAATTTGCTGGATGTCTGTCCACCCTTCCACATCGCACTGACCGTAGTTGTTCTGTCCAGTAGCAACGACAGTTCCATCCGTCTTCAAACCCACTGTATGGCCCCAAGCTGCAATCTGTACGATATCCGTCCACCCACCAACATCGCATGGATCTCCTTGTCTGTTTTTTGCAGAGTATCCGAAAGCAACAACCGTTCCATCAGTCTTCAAACCAACGGAATGGCGAGAGCCACCGGCTACCATTTGGATATCTGTCCAGCTTCCCAGTTCATCTCTACCATAATATATGTCTCCTACCGCAACTACCGTTCCGTCCTTTCTCAGCCCCAGTGTGTGAAGGTCTCCGACAGCAATTTCCTGAATATCCGTCCACTCATCGAAATAGTACTGACCTCCTCCATCTCTTCCGGGCACGAAACCAACCACTGTCCCATCATTCTTCAAGCCGACTACGTGATATTGTCCAACTACAATCCGCTGGATATCCGTCCATGTCCTGGCCGGAAAGCGGAAGTTTGAGGAGTCTTCTCCAGTAACCATAACCACTCCGGTATCAGTGACGCCGATAATATAGTTGCCGTAGGTGGCGACTTGACGAATATCGGTCCATCCGCCGACGTTGCATTGGCCCTCCTCATTCCGACCTGCAGCAACCACAGTTCCATCTGCCCTTAACCCAACGGTGATATTTCTGTCAGTGATGACCTGCTGCACATTGGTCCAATCGGATACGTCGCATTCGCCAGCACCACATGACCCCAAAGCAACGACGGTCCCATCTTTCCTCACTGCTGCAGTATGTGAAGAAACAGAGATTTGTTGAATATCGGTCAAACCTTCCGTGTAATACTTGCCAAAACCCAAATTTCCTGCGCAGACTACTGTCCCGTCTTGCTTCAAGACCGCAATATGACTGTCGCTCAAAGAGACCTGCTGGACCGCTGACATGCCCGTAACAGCGTATATCCCATCACTCCAGTCTCCGGCGGCGACTATTGTGCCATCGGATTTGAGCCCAACTGTCTGCAGGTATCCAACCGCAATCTGCTGGATACCCGTCCAGTCCAGTGCATCACTGACGCCGTCACCGAGTCGTCCGATAGAAACTATCGTACCATCTGTCTTTAGCCCGACTAAATCTACGGTTGAGGCAGCGACCTGCTGAATATCTCTCCAGTACGCTGCTTCGCTCCAGCCACGCTGATGTTCTCCAGCAACAACCACAGACCCATTCGTCTTGATTCCGAGAGTATCATCGCCTGCCGCCGCCACGACATACTGGATGTCTTTCCAAGCCGTAACATCGCATGCGCCATACTCCTTCTTTCCGGTAGCGACTACAGTTCCATCTTTTTTTAGCCCAACCGTGTGATACTCACCAACGGCGATTTGCTGGATATCTGTCCAGCTTTCCACATCACACTGGCCATCTTCATTCTCACCCACGGCAACGACAGTACCGTCTTTCCTCAAACCCACCGTATGATGAGCACCAGCCCCGATTTGCTGGATATCCTTCCATGATTCAACATCACATTCCCAGTGTGTATTCTGGCCGACGGCAAGCACAGTGCCATCTGTTTTCAGGGCTACGGTATGTACGCCACCAGCAGCCACCATTTGAATGCTGGAAGAATTTGATTTTGAAGTAGGCGTCTCATCGTTGGACGAGGATGTATTGTTATCTGCACTGGGATTTCTAGTGGCGTTACTTTCAGAAGTGGGCATGTTATCACTGGATGATGTACCGTTTAAAACAGCATTGTCACTGCTGGAACTTCCATCATCACCCCCTCCACATCCGACCAGTGCTGCAACCAGCAGGAATGCGAATCCTATCTTGAGCAAGTTCTTGATTGTGTTTCGATTCATGTATCCTTCCTTTATGTCAAAATCAATACCTGAGTATGCTCACGGAAGCGGGTCATCTCCCAGCGATTTTTGTTTTTGGCAACTGCAACACAGCAGTTAGAATCCTTATAAAAGCATTCTAACTGACGGTCTGCCGAGCCACTTGCAGAACAGAATCTTCAATAGCATGGAACTCGCCGTAGAGGTTCTCCGGGTCAGTGTGAATCTTATGATCCCACACCAGGCCCCAAATACCGAAAGTGACGATTATCAGACAAAGATAGCCAATGTAGCTTCTGTTTTTTGACGGATCGATCTTGAAGCTCAGAGGATACTTGATCAACCCCAGTTTGTTCCATATTTGAGATAAATGATCATCAAATTCCTGCTCCGTCTTTTGCAGCTGATCCCATACCCTATTCATCTTGTACCACCAGATAAATCCGTAAATACCCAGAGTGACAATGCTGAGTAAGAACGATTTACCCGCTTCGACCTGCTTGATGTCATTAGCAAAAGTCAGTTTGACCTCATTCTTCAGGTCTTCCAACTGAGGACGAATCTCGTCATACTGGTTATGCTCCTTTGCACCATGATACTCCCTCCCTTCTGAAAGATTTGTGAACGCTTGAGGATTCGTTTTACCCTTGAATTTCAGATCGCCAGTCTATACAATGCCTACTATACCTGCATGCTGCATAATCTGCATAATGCAACTACTGCATGTTGCAGTTAGTATATCCCAGTCCCCTGCCCATGTCAAGAGCGCGCATGGCTTTATGATTCCGGTTACCGATCATCCCGGAGAGGAAATGTACCGTCGGTCTTGACAAAAGCGTGTTGATAATATAAGAAAGAACTGGCGTTCCTGCAAAAAGGTAGCGCCTTGGTATTGAAGCTGATATTGGGATGCGATAGACTCAAGTTGAGGCTATTCGACTTGAGGTGAAGGGATGTTCAGAGAGAACCACAGGCATAAGCAGACA
>JAQTRE010000158.1 GCA_028711995.1 Dehalococcoidia bacterium
TCCGGCCTTGCATCTGCATCCAGGGCCGGCAAAATAGTTACATGGGTTGAAAGCCAGTGTAAGGAATTACGTCAACAGGGACAACTGGCATTTGACTTGCCCCCGATCTACTTCCCTTACATGCAACCGAAAGACCCGGATTGGCGCACCCGATACCAGCAGTTCAACCTTCCGGGGAACTATCATAACGGGGGAATATGGCCTCTCGGCTGTGGCTTTTACATCTCGGCGATCGTGGCCGCAGGCAAGTTTCGTCTGGCAGAGAAAAAACTTTTAGCCCTGACCGAGCTGGTTCGCCCTGCCCGGGATCACGATGTGGCGTTTGGCTTTAACGAGTGGTTCCGCGCTCAGGATGGGACCCCGCGAGGGGAGGACTGGCAGACGTGGTCTGCAGCGATGTATCTCTATGCTGCAATTTCAGTTGAGCAGCGAAAGACTCCCTTCTTTGACCAGATTCGCGCAGGTGAGGACGATAGCTTTTCATGTGAATGAGTTTTTGCCCATAGTCCCTTGAAAGAGTGGTGAGCATCGGTCCGTCTCCCCGAACGACAAGGATGTTCCTCTTTTCCCCACATTGAACAGATCATGTGCTGCCGGGACAGTAATTCTAATGAAACTCTAAGGATTTTCTAGTGGAACGCTAATTTACCTTCGGGATTATTCTGTCTTGAATTGGCTTAAACTAGATGTGCAACTGTAAAAAAGGTACAATGAGCCATTCATGATCCTCGCCGGTAGTTTGGGATCGGAACTCAAAGGGAGGTTCCTTGGCACAAGAGTGGGTCTGCCGGATAGGGTTTACGGAATGAAAAGCCGGAGGTGAGTGAGATGGAGACTGGCGCAAGAGGAACCTGGAACGGAACGACGCCGGCTATTGTAAATCATAAGTGGATGCTTCAGCAAGACCTCGGAGAAAAATGGGTGATGGCAATGGGGGAAAGGTGCTCACTAACGTTGAGCATCAATCTGGCCAGCATGGAGTCTGCAGAAGTCTTCAAGTGGTTCTTGGCCTCGGTGTTCCTTGGGGACAGAATCGACAAAGGAATTGCCATGAATACCTACAAGGAATTTGAAAAAGCAGAAGTTCTCTCCCCGGAGGCCATTCTGGAAACAGGCAGTCAAGGTCTGGTTGAGATTCTGGATCGGGGCGGATACAATCGATACGATTTCAGGACTGCTGCTAAGCTCCACCAAACAGCCACAGCCCTCGTGCAAAGATACAAGGGCGATCTTAATCGGCTGCATTTCTTTGCTGAAGACGAAAGGGATCTGGAGATCAAGCTTCAGGATTTAGGTGAAGGCATCGGGCCGATCATCGTGAACACATTCCTGAGAGAATTGAGGGATATCTGGGAAAAGGCAAAGCCACCGCTTGCTGCTCCTGCCATCCTGGGAGCAAAGAAGTTGGGGTTGACCCAGGCAACAGACGGCCAAACAGCTCTAAGGGATCTGAGGGCAATCTGGGAAGCAGGCGATCGGTCGGAAGTCAGCTTTTCAAACTTGGAGATGGCCCTGCTGAACTTGGGAAGGAACTACTGTCGCCAGGAAAGATGTTCCCTTTGCTCATTACGGAAAGAGTGCAAATCACCGGATAAACAAAGGTTAATTTCATAGTCGAAATCATATTTCACGGAGTTTTGTACGATGGCAGAAGGTGTTATCAAACGGTTAGTCAGTGAACGGGGCTTTGGGTTCATCAAGCCAACGGAGGGGAGGGACCTCTTTTTCCATGGGAACCAGCTTCGAGGAACAACCTTTCAGGCGTTGACGGAAGGGTTGGCTGTGGAATTTGAGATCGGACAGGGACCCAAGGGGCCGATGGCAACCGAAATAAGGCTGCGCACTGACGGAATGCGAAAGCGCCCGGATAATGGGGGGAGGAAACTCCCTGAAACCATTGATAAGGATACAGATGTCTTGTCTGGGGCTAAAGATACAACCCGAGCAAGACGGCGCGCGCTTCGCAGCCGGGATAGAAAAGAGTCCGATTGGGATTGAGGGCCCGGATGGGCGGCAACCAGAGGATTTGATACTCCAGCTATCGTGTGTCCAGTTGTTACTGGTGCCTTAGTAGAGTGTTGAAATAGTTTGTCTCAACTGGGCTCCCAAACCCCCAGAGGGAAGAATCCTGCACCACTTGATCGGAGGTTTCTCAAGTCTCTGATCCCCCTTGACACCACCAATATATTGTGGTAGATTACCTCCACACTACCATATATTGGATAGCATATGCGATGCCCCTACTGTGACCATAATGATTCCAAAGTGACCGATTCCCGAAGCGTGGAGCATGGGATCCGGCGCAGGCGAGAGTGCCTGAAATGCGGGGCCCGCTTCACTACCTATGAGCGAGTGGATAATTCCAGCATGACCATTGTCAAGAAAGACAAGCGCCGTGAAAGTTACAGTCGAGAGAAGCTCATGAGCGGCATTCGAAAGGCCTGCCAGAAACGTCCTCTGCCCACCGGGACCATCGATAAGCTGGTGGATGAAATCGAGGCAGAGATGCACAGCATGGGCAAAAGCGAAATACCGAGCTCGGTTCTGGGAGAACTGGTCATGGAAAAGCTGCTCGCGCTGGATCACATCGCCTATATTCGCTATGCCAGTGTCTACCGTTCTTTTACTGATATCGGCAGTCTGAAGAAAGAGGTGGATTCCCTTGCCGCCAGACACGAGATTGCCAGCCAATTGCCCCTTATCCCGCGAGAAGACCTTAGCCGGACAAACAGAAACTAACATCTTACGGAGGCGCTATGACCACTGTTCAAGATAGCCAACTGAAGAACAGGATCGCCAAAGCCGTTTTCTCTGCAGCTGAATCCACCGGAATTGCCGATAGGCAGGTGGTGGAACAGATGATCGAACAGGTCATTCAACGGCTGGATTGGCTGGAGCCGATACCTGTGGTCCTGCCTGGCTGGGAGGACCTGGTATCCACTCAAAGCAAGAGACCGAAGGTATCTGAGGCGGAGATTCAAGCCAAGGTCAAGGAGGTTCTGGCTGAGATATCCCTAGCGCCGGTCAGAGAAGCGCCTGCAGAGACCAAGAAGAAGGGAAGAAAGGCAAAACCCAAAGCAGAGGCCATCAAGCTATCGGCCAATGCCAGGGTAGTGCTGGAGAGACGCTATCTCAAAAAGGGCCCGGACGGCAAGCCCATCGAGACGCCGGAAGAGATGCTCCGCCGAGTGGCACACACTATCGCCTCCGCGGAGAAAATCTATCATCCCAAGGAGGATACCGGAGACATCGAAGAAGAATTCTATCAGTTGATGGCCAATCTGGAATTCCTGCCCAACTCCCCTACCCTGATGAATGCCGGCCGCGAACTGGGCCAGCTTTCCGCTTGTTTTGTCCTCCCCGTCGAGGATTCAATGGAATCGATTTTCGACGCTGTCAAGCATACGGCCATGATCCACAAGAGCGGCGGCGGCACCGGATTTTCCTTCACCCGGCTGCGCCCGGAGAGCGATCGGGTGGGCTCTACAGGCGGCGTTGCCAGCGGGCCGGTCTCGTTCATCAAGGCGTTCGATGCAGCCACCGATGTCATCAAGCAGGGCGGCACGCGCCGTGGGGCCAACATGGGAATCCTGAACGTCGATCATCCCGATATCATGACCTTTATCACCTGCAAAGAAAAGCAGAATGTGCTCAATAATTTCAATATTTCCGTGGCGGCCACTGAAAAGTTCATGAAAGCGGTGGAAGAGGACACCGATTATGATCTCATCAACCCCCGAACCAAAGAGGTTTCGGGCCGACTCAGTTCCCGGGCGGTTTTCGACCAGATGATCGACTTTGCCTGGCGCAACGGAGATCCGGGCATCGTTTTTCTGGATCGAATCAACCGGGATAATCCCACACCTCATCTCGGCGCCATCGAGAGCACCAACCCCTGCGGAGAACAGCCGCTTCTGCCCTATGAGAGCTGCAATCTGGGATCGGTGAACCTGGCCAAAATGATCGGCGAAGCCGAAGGCTCTCCGGTCATTGACTGGGATAAGCTCTCCCGCACGGTGAGGACCGCCATCCGGTTTCTGGATAACGTGATCGATATGAACAACTTCCCTCTGCCTCAAATCGCGGAGATGACGCGGAAGACACGCAAAGTCGGGCTGGGCATTATGGGATTTGCCGATATGCTCATCCGCCTGGGCATCCCTTACGACAGCGATGAAGCCCTCAAGACCGGCGAGCACGTGATGGAGTTTGTGGATAAAGAAGCCCTGGCCGCATCCATCGATCTGGCCAAAGAGAGGGGCGCTTTTCCTGCTTTCAAAGGAAGTGTCTACGATAAACCCCGAAGTCCAAAAGTGAGGAATGCCACCCGAACCACCATCGCCCCCACGGGCACGCTGAGCATCATTGCCAATTGCTCCGGCGGCATCGAGCCTCTCTTTGCCCTGAGCTACTTCCGCCAGATACTGGATAATGACAAGCTGGTAGAGGTGAATTCCATTTTCGAAGAGGTGGCCAAAAAGGAAGAATTCTACAGTGAAGAGCTGATGAAGACCCTGGCTGAAAAGGGAAAGGTGCGCGGGATCGAAGGGATACCGGAGTGGGTGCAGGAAGTGTTTGTCGTCTCCCATGATATCCCTCCGGAGGTCCACATCAAGATGCAGGCAGCCTTCCAGAGGCATACTGATAACGCCGTCTCCAAGACGATCAACTTTGCCAATCATGCCACGCGGCAGGATGTGGCCAATGCCTATATGATGGCTTACAAAGAAGGCTGCAAAGGCATCACCATTTACCGCGACGGCAGCCGTGATGTGCAGGTGCTGAACATCGCTGGCAAGAAATCGGAGAAGGCGGAACAACCGGAGAAACCTGCGGAAGATGAGGGGTCGTTGACTCCTCGCGAGAGGCCTAACGTCACCTTTGGCGTCACGGAGAAGATGACCACAGGTTGTGGCACGCTCTATATTACCGTGAACTCAGATGAGCAGGGAATCTGCGAGGTCTTCACTCTCCTGGGTAAATCGGGAGGTTGCGCCGCGGCACAGCTGGAAGCCATCAGCCGGCTGACCTCCATGTCCCTGCGGGCAGGCGTGCCGGTGGAATCGGTTGTAAAACACCTCAGAGGAATCCGATGCTCCTCCATCGCCTGGGACAGGGGCCATGCCGTGCTCTCCTGCGCCGATGCCATCGGCACAGTGCTGGAGCGACAGCTCAGTCACAAGATGCCTTACGCTCCTCAAAATGGCAACGGCGGGTCTGAGACGCACGAAGAAAATAATGGCGCGGTCAAGGTAATCAACCCTACAGGAGTGATGGGAGGACAATGCCCCGAGTGCAGCGGCCTGCTGGTGTTTCAGGAGGGCTGCCATATCTGCTACGGCTGCGGGTATACCAAGTGTGTTTGAGGTATGCGTGCAGGGGCATATTATGATATGCTCCCTACTCAATTTATTGGAGAAGTGAATGGCAAAGATCATCATCCTCTACGGAACGAATAACGGACAGGCGCGCAAGGTGGCTGAGCACATTGCGGAAGTGGTGAAGAAGCAAGGCCATGCAGTGGAGATGGCGCAGGGCAATAAAGCCTTTGACAATTTTTCGCCGCAGGGGTTTGATGCGGCGATTATCGGCACATCAATCTACATGGGCACGCACCAGATATCGGTGAAAAAGCTGGTCAAGGCAAATAGCGATGTCTTCAACCGAATTCCCTCGGCCTATTTCTGCGTTTGCCTGACGGCCACGCAAACCAGCCCTGAAGCCATAGCCGAGCTGGATAAATATGTCAAGAATTTCACCGACTATACCGGTCTCAAGCCAGTGAAAACGGCTGTCTTTGCCGGCGCTCTGAAATACCCCGACTATAATTTCGTCAAGCGTTTTTCCGTCAAGCTGCTGGCCCGAAAGCTGGGGCTGGATACAGACACCAAAAACCACTTCGAGTATACTGACTGGAATGCCGTCACCCGGTTTGCCGAGGAGTTTGCGGAGTCGGTGAAGACCAGCTCCTCAGTCTAAGAGAATACATATGTGGGTATCTAAACTCGAACTGACGAACATAAGGAGCTTTGAGAAAGCGGATATCGTTCTGTCAAAGGGCATAAACATACTCGTTGGTCCAAATAATGCTGGCAAGTCTACGCTCCTGAATGCAGCACTACAATTGCAGTATACCAAACTGTATCCAGGAGACCTTCGGAAAAGTTCAGCGTCTGGAAGTCTACAAATTTCATTGGACGGGAAGAGTGAAACCCACTTTGGTAATCAGGGAAAAGATGTATCGCTCTATACTGTCACCCTCCAAGAAAGTGGTTCTTCCGCTGTATGGCGACTTAAGAACGGGAATGCCATCGGTTTGGCTCAGATTCCTCCGACTGAGCCAAAGAATTTCATTTACCCTTACCTGTCGAAGCGAAAAGATGTTTCCTATAGTGAAAAGATTAATGAAGGGATTGTTGGCGTCCCTGCAAAAAGCCGGTATCGGAATTCTGATTGAGTCACCCTGATATTATGCTGCGAAGTTTAAAGTCTGAGTGAATCGGCTGGCGGGTCGAATTTAGCGCCAAAACAAGCGCCAACAT
>JAQTRE010000159.1 GCA_028711995.1 Dehalococcoidia bacterium
CAGCCCTTAACCCACCGAAGTCTTTGGTGATGTTTTTTACGTCAAGAATGTTTTCTGAATTCATGATAACCTGAACTCACAGCGATATTGTTGCCAGTATATTCGATATTTGTAGATAATGCCAATCCCGGGTACAAGGGCTAGTGTTCTGATGCCATTTCGATGTAAAATAAAACAGATTTAACTCCCCGTGCACCAACAATGAACCCTTAAGGATTGCGGCCAACATGTCCCGCTCCTGCCGTCTTCATATAGTCACTTTTCTTGAATCATCGTGACGATAGACTGAGTGCCTATGCACATATTGACACTTTCAGGGTTGTGTCAATATGCATGTTGCACTTATGTCGTATAAGAAGATCGTTCTAGTTAATATGTCCATAAATTTATCATAAAACACTCTTCAAGTCAACCCATTTGCGTGCCCCAAAAGGGGATCAAAAATGACGGCAATCCCGATTACAAAACGCAGGCAGAAGAAAACAAGGTGACGACTGCACAGAAAAATGCACCAAACGTGATATCTGTACCGCGTTTGAGAAATCGACGCACCGGAGTGTTGGGGTAATCTGTCATGAAAGCGGAGAAGGTGCCACAGGCTTTCCCCGTGAGCATCTACTTATAGCCTTTCTCCTGTCCTTGCCTGTCCATATCAGCAGTCAGCAAGCGTTCCAAAGGAGCGAGTATCTCAGATTCTGTCTGGCGGAGATCGATGGCCTTTAAGTATCTGTGGCAACGTTCACAGGTGTAGAGTCGATAAAGCTCTTTTTCATCGGTAAAGTAGGCCAACTCTTTCTGATCACTGTTTCTGCAGTAAGGACACTCCAGCCGTTGGAAGAGCCAATCGGTATCACAACGAGAACAAACAAGCCGTCTGGCCCCTCGATCCTTATCCAGAAAGGCAAAATCGGGTTTGCCACCGCAGACAGGGCAATACCCGCGTCGCCATTGACCCTGGTCTACCAACCCGGCAAGGACCTCCGTCCGGGTTTTCAGGAATGGTCTCAACGCACACTGTATCGCTCTGGCAAGCGCATCTTCCATAACACCCAATGTGACGGCCCACGATGATAAGGATGCGTCTTCATACCAGGCCTTGGCCATTTCCTGCAAGAGAGTGATATCAAAGGCCGCACGTTCCGACTTCTCTGGACTAGGAACGGCGTGCTCGGCAAGTAGTGCAAAAGCTCTTTGAAAAAGCTCCCTAAAGGTGGGCCAATCAACAGAAATGGCATCCCACTTCACCAATGGGATGCCATTTCGCAGAGTAGCACCTGCTTCAAGTTCGGTTAGTATCGGCTGAGGGGAAGGGATGCTCTTCTTTGCCTCGACGGAGATGCGCAGCAAATCTCGATACAGTTCAACATTTTCAGGTAAACAACCCTCTTCTTGCTGCCAGTCATCCAGTTTCTGGAGCGTCCTCTCGTCTATTCCCACTCTGTCCTCTTATTCCCCCACCGCATATTTTCTAATGCTTGCCGCCGCTGGAAATACTATCATACCATTTTCCATAGTGGCTCTTGGCATAATGCTTTGAAATCTTCCCATCCAGCATGGACCGCATCGATTCCGTCATCCTGGGGTGAATGGCACCCAGATAGATGTGAACCAGCAGCATAGTAATTCCGGCGATAAACGCCAGATCGTGGATAACCAAACACCACTGGAAAACTTCGGAAGACACTTCACCTTTGAAGAACCACATGATGGTGCCCGTTGCCACGAACAGGATGAAAGTGCCTATGACTACCCCCTGCCACATCTTCTGTCCGGTATTCACGTGTCCCTGCGGGGGCATTTTGGTCTCGTCGCCGCCAAAGTAGTAATCGGGAGCGGCCTTCATCCAATTGAAGTCGTCCTTGCCCCAGGTAAGCGTCTCTTTGATAAAGTGGAGCGACATCCTGGGATTGGTGAAGAAATAGACTATCGGCCCCAGCACAAAGATCACCGCCGCAATGCGATGAATGACCCTGGTGATGCCACCCTGAGCCACAACCCCCAACCCCGGGAGAAACAAGAACATGCCAGTGATCAGCAAGGTCACGAACGCTGCGGTATTGATCCAATGGAACCAGATGGTGCGCTTTCTAAAGCGTTCGATGGTTCTTTCTTCTGCCGTTGACATCTTAGCCTTTCCCCCCTTTCTTGTTTGCCTCGATCATTCGGGCGCGGGCAACCAGGAAGTTCAGCCCTGCTCCGACAGCCACCGCCGCTACAGCCCCGACGCCTACATACTTCAAAATATCGCGGGCTTCGGCCGCCGTAGGCACTTTGGGGTCAGCGGGAAGGCCATGAACTTCCGGTGCATAGGGGAGCACATACAGCACATGAAGCCCATCCAGTTGTTTCTCCCCGTAAAGGTTGGCCATCGGATAGGTGCTTCCGAGTTGCTCGACCCTGGACCGGCCAATGGCCACCATCTCACTGCGCTCACCGAATTGCAATGCCGCTGTAGGGCAGGTAGTTACACATGCTGGCTCAAAACCATTGGTTACCCTGTCCTGACAGAAAAGACACTTTGAAGCCTTGCGTACGCCGGTGAAATTGCCGCCGTCTGACTTGGGAACTTTGAACGGGCAGGCTTCCACACAGTAACCGCATCCGGTACATTTATCTTTGTTGTATTGGACAAAGCCCAGCTTGTGATAGGAAAGCGCCCCGCTGGGACAAACCGTCACACAGGCAGCATCGGTGCAGTGCATGCAGGATCGGCGGGTAAATAACCAGTCGATCCCCCCATTTCCATTCTTGCTCACTTCGGTGAACTTAATCTTCAGCCAAGTGTCGGAAGAGAGATCGGGCGGATTCTCAAATGTTCCTCGATTGGTGGTTTCTTCCGCCTTCAGCTCATTCCATTGCTTGCAGGCTACCTGGCAGCCGCGACAAGCGGTGCATTTGGTACCATCAAAGAGTATCGCTTTAGCCATCTTATGACCTCCTCACATCGCAAAGGAAAGTCTTGTACTCTGGTATTGTAGTGTTAGCATCTCCAACATGTGGCGTCAGCATGTTTGCGCTGTCGCCTTTGGACATGCCGCTGTATCCCCAGTGCCATGGCATACCAATATGGTGAATCGTCTGTCCGTTCACTTTCAGGGATTGGAATCGCTTAGTGACCATTGCCACTGCCCTGACCTCTCCCCGAGCAGTACTGACCACAACCTTGTCGCCGTTCCGGATTCCCCTCTCTGCGGCCAGTTCCTCGCTCATTTCGGCATACATTTCCGGCTGGAGTTCCACCAGCCAGGGCAGGTTCCGGGTCATGATGCCCGTCTGCCAGTGTTCGGTGCAGCGATAGGTAGTGCCAACGCAGGGAAACTTATCGGGAGTTCCCCGTTCGTTCATGAACTTCCCGATAAAGGCACAGGGATTGGTCTTGGTGCCGGACATCAGATTTTTCTCCAGAGGGCTTTCCCAAGCTTCATAGACCTCCGGCAGAGGCCCCTCCGCGAGGCCATTACCCCAGATGCGCCCTAAGCCTTCCTTGTTCATGATAAAGGGCAGATTCCTTGCCCCGGGCGCAGCAATATTGATCGGATCTCCGCCTCCATCAGTGACATCTCCCTGCCACTTGGCATCGGCATAGAAGATTACCGGATGCTCGCTATCCCATGGATTTCCATTGAGGTCAACCGATGCCCGGTTGTAGATAATCCGCCGGTTAACCGGCCACGCCCATGACCAGTTGGAGTAAAGGCCGATTTGTTTGGGGTGCGCATCTACGTTGATGCGCTTTTTAGCTTTGTTTCCATCCGCGTCCGTATAGAAATTGCAGAAAATCCAATTTCCGCAACTCGTTGTACCGTCGTCCTTAAGGTTAGAGAAGCTGGTCATCAGACTGCCAGTG
The DNA here is from genome assembly GCA_028711995.1 of Dehalococcoidia bacterium. Lineage (NCBI taxonomy): Bacteria > Bacillati > Chloroflexota > Dehalococcoidia > Dehalococcoidia bacterium. The sequence goes on from JAQTRE010000159.1 coordinate 3,848, forward strand.
GTCAGATCGTAGCCGTTGACCTCCTTGGCCACTGCGTCAGAACTGATCTCCCCATAGTTCCATACCAGATCATGGATCGGCCTGGCCTTGGCAGAGCTGTCTCCGGCATAGAGTTCCTTGATCTTCAGCATCATCTCGTTCATCACTTCAAGATCAGGCCGGCCTTCTCCGGGTGGCTCAACTGCCTTATAGCGCCACTGTACCCAGCGACCGCTGTTGCTGATGCTGCCTTCCTTTTCATAGGAGGCAGCCATTGGAAGCAGGAATACTTCCGTCTTGATGCTGGCCGGGTCCACGCCCGGTCTTCTCCAGAACTCGGCTGTTTCGTTCATCCAGATGTCGGCCGACATCATCCAATCGAGTTTGCCCAGAGCTTCTCTGGCTCCATTGGAATTGGGTCCGCCAGCAGCAGGATTTTGCCCCCACACCCAGAGCCCCTTGATCTTCCCTTCCCCCATTGCTTCGATCATCCCGACGTGCGTGTAATTCACCGTCGGGTCGGTCTTGGGAAGATAGTTGAAGCAGAAGTCATTTTCTTTGGTGGCGGCATCGCCATACCATGATTTGAGCTGGCTGACGATGTATTTGCTGGCATTGCCCCACCAGTTCAAGCTCTTATCTCCGGCCAGCCCCTGAGGTGTAATCGTGGCATCAGGATGTTTACCGGATCTCTTCAAATAAGCCTGAATATCCGTATCGCTTTCAACAGGGACGTTCAGATATCCGGGGAGAATATGTGCCAGCAGACACATATCAGTCGAACCCTGTACGTTCGAGGTTCCTCTCAAGGCGTTGATACCGCCGCCGGAAATGCCCATGTTACCCAGCAATAGCTGGAGCACGGCATAGGATCTGATATTCTGCACTCCATAGGTATGCTGGGTAGCTCCCATGGCATAGCAGATAGTGCCTGCCTTGCCTTTCTGACCTGTCTGTATGTAAGTATGAATAATCTCCAGGTAGACGTCTTTCGGCGTGCCGGTTATGTTGCAGACCGTATCTACATCATACCGGGAGTAGTGTTTCTTCATCAACTGAAATACGCACTGCGGGTCTTTCAGCGTCGGGTCAGTGGCGGGTGTTTTGGCATTGGCGTACTGCCAGCTCGTCTTGGAAGCAGCGGTATATTTGCCGTTTTGCACTTCGCCAAAGAGTCCGTCGTTGAATGTGAAGTCCGGATTTACAATCAGGGCAGCGTTGGTATACTGGGTTACGTAGTCCATGTTGTAATTACCCGGATTGCTTTCCATATCATTGACGACATAGTTGATCATCCCGCCAATGAAAGCGATATCCGTCCCCGACCTTAGAGGGGCATAGATGTCCGCTTTAGCGGAAGTACGGCTAAATCGAGGGTCAACATGGATGAGTTTGGCCCCCTTTTCCATAGCCTTGGTGATCCATTTGAAAGATACGGGATGATTTTCCGCCGCATTCGATCCGATGATCATGATGCAATCGGAATTCCTGAGATCGATCCAGTGATTGGTCATTGCTCCCCTGCCGAACGACTCTGCCAGAGCCGCAACTGTAGAGGAGTGTCAGAGGCGTGCGCAGTGCTCCATATAGGCAATGCCGAGAGCACGATCCATCTTGGCCAGCAGATAACATTCCTCGTTATCCAGCTCTCCACCGCCCAGGCTGGCAAGGGCATCGACCCTGCCGGTTTTTTCGTTCCAGCTTTCATCGCGGGTGGCTTTGACTCTTTCGGCAATAGTGCCTATCATCCAATCCCACGACTTCTCTTCCCAAGTGGTTGAGTTCGGAGCCCGGTAAAGCGGCTTGGTGAGTCGATAAGGGTTGATCTTGCCATCCACCTGATGAATTTGAGCCATTGCTTGCCCCTTGGGACAGAGCGTTCCCTCGTTGATGGGATGGTCCGGATCCCCTTCCATTTTGATTCGCCCATCCTCGTACGCCGTCACGATGGCCCCACAACCCACAGAGCAATAACAGCAGATGGTCGTTGTTTCTTTAACTTTTGCCTTTAGCGGCAATGTTTTGCTGGAAGCAGCATAAGATTTCTCCTTGGATCCCACAACTCCAAGCAGAGCTACGCTGCCCACCCCAGCCCCAGTGGCTTTCAGAAAATCCCTGCGGCTCAGTTCCATGGTCCCTCCTCGTTTGACAGATAACGAACCCAAAAAAAGGGATGCCTTATCTAGACACCCCTTCCTAAAGTAGCTACTTTAGCTACCGGTGTATTAAGCTCTTTCCTTCCTTGTCCCGTACCTATGGCGAACAGAATCTTCTGGGCTGTCATTGTGATCGTACTTAAACCTTTGTAAAGATTGCTCAGCCATGCCTCTCCTTTCCAAATATGGGAGGCGCAGGCGTTTCCCCTCGCGCCCTCGGGGCCCTAAAGCCCTTAGACTGCATACCATAGCCCACCCAGCTTTAGGTACTACAGCTCGAAGAGTCTGATATCCACGGTTGCCGAAGAATGCCTCGGAAACCAGAGACATTGTAGCACAGGTCACCAAAATCAGGCAACAAACATGCACGAGACAGGTGAAAACAGAAATGATCGAGGCAATCGTCCCCGGATGAATTTGATAACGAGGCCGTTTAAGAATAGGGGTTAAGAATACCCTGAAAGAAGTTGACACGGTTTTTGAAACCGACGTTTTGACGTTCAAGTGACATTCTCATAGGTTAAGCCCTCGGTTTTGAGGGTTTGAGCACT
>JAQTRE010000160.1 GCA_028711995.1 Dehalococcoidia bacterium
TGTTGGCGCTTGTTTTGGCGCTAAATTCGACCCGCCAGCCGATTCACTCAGACTTTAAACTTCGCAGCATAATATCAGGGTGACTCAATCAGAATTCCGATACCGGCTTTTTGCAGGGACGCCATATTTGTCTTCACGCCTCCGGGGCAAATGGCATTGCATCGGAGGCCGTTCTTGGCGTACATCCAGGCAGTGTTGCGGGTCAGTCCCACCAGCGCGTGTTTTGAGGCTGTGTAGGCCACACCGGCAGCGCCTCCCTCAAATCCGGCAACTGAGGCGATGTTGATGATCGAGCCGTTCCCCTGCTTTAGCATGATAGGCACAGTTCGACGGCTGGTGAACATCGGCCCATCAAGGTTAACGCTCATGACCCGACGCCAAATCTCATCCGTGAGTTCGCCGATTCCCTGGTTCAAGTCCATGACTCCGGCGTTGTTGCAAAGGATATCGATGCGCCCATAGGTATTGACACTGGCATCGATGAGGCCCTCGGCTTCGGATTTGATAGCGACGTTCGTTTTCATGCCAGTGATCTCGCCGCCTGAGGCGCGCACTGTCTTGACTACTGCATCGAGGGCCGCGGCATTCAATTCGCCTGCCACAATCTTTGCACCCTCATGAGCAAACAGTATGGCCATTGCTCGTCCGATGCCTGAGCCGGCTCCGGTGATGACAGCTACCTTTCCTTTGAGTCGCATTTTGAATCTCCTTCCCTCAGAATGTCATCGCGAGCGCAGCGTGGCGATCTCTCTGGATACTGAAAGATTGCTTCGTTGCCGTTGGCTCCTCACAAAGATAATTAAGGATAAAGACCTACATCAGTCAGGCTACCCAAGGCACCGGCTTTCATGAAAGAAAACACTCCACGTCAGGACTCGAGAATTCCCTCCAACCCGAGAGCCTGAATTTTTTGAAGGCTTGGCCTGCCCGTCTCAATATCCCAGTCCATGTCCTTGAAGAATTGGGTGATGATGGCATTGCCATCTACGGTCACATCGGTCGTTGGACCGCCCTTGAGCGGCGGATTCCCAAGAGGCCTGCCCCCTTTGATGACTAGGTCCCGTGGCTTTATTCCCTCCCGGACGTTGAAGGCCTGGCGAATGGTCGATATCCGATCGCCAGTCATTCGCAGCTCTTTATGGTCGAACTCCCATCCGGTGGCAGCGGAAATGAACTTCGTTAAGTCCATTTTGGGCGCGGAGATGAATTGCAGGAGGCACATTCCTCCGCAGTCCATGACGCGCGAATAGCTGGAATGTAAGGCGTTTCCGGCGCCCGATGTATGACGGCCGGGAGCAGGATCGCACATGTATGCCCCTGCCCACATCTCCCTTAATCTGGGATCGTGCAGTCCCAATTCCTGCCCGCCTGCATGAATGGCGAATTGTTCCGATCCCTTCCCGATCCTCTCCGCTGCCCGCTTCACGCCGTCGGCAAGCACATTCCCGAAGCCTTCACGAAGGGCCAGCTTCTCGGTCATTTCGATAATCGCTTTATGATTGCCCCAGGTGAGATCGATGCCTCCCGTGTCCGTTCGGGTTATAATGCCATTCTCATAGCAGTCCATGGCGAAGGCGATAGTGGCGCCGGTGGAGATGGTGTCCAGGCCATAGCGATTGCAGATGTCGTTTGCCTTTATGATCGACTCCAGATTATCGTTGAGCAACATCATGCCAAAGGCGGCGGATGTTTCATATTCTGGTTTGTGGCCGCCTGCCTTATACTGGTAGTCCTTCCCTGCTTTCATGATTCCCTTGCAGGCTATGGGGCACCACAAACAGGCGTGTTTGTGTTCCTGCAAGGCAATCACTGCGTCGTCGCTGATCGTTTCGGCATTAGGGAAATCGATGCTGCCGACGCCGGCCCAGTTTTTGATCGGCGCATCGCCGCTTTGACTTGAATCGGCATTGCCGCCACAGGTGCCCCATCGCTTGAGGCGTTCATACATGTGACCGGAGGCAAGCCCCAGGTATTCTTTGAAGACTTGGGCGACCCTCTCCTTATCTAGCACGGGAACTTCTTTTGTTCCCATTACTGCCACTGCCTTCAGTTTTTTGGAACCCATCACTGCCCCTAATCCTGCTCTGGCTGCTGCCGTTCCGATATCGTGCATGACACAGGAGATCAGAGATAGCCTCTCCCCCGAAGGGCCGATGCACGCTACGGCGACCTTATCGCCCAGTTCGCGCTTGAGCATTTCTTCGGTTTCCCGGGAGTCCTTGCCCCAGAGATGGCCAGCATCCCTCAACTCGGCCTTGCCGTCGGTAATCAAAAGGTATACCGGTTTGGGCGATGTTCCATTGAAGAAAACCGCATCATAGCCGGAGAATTTGAGATAGGGGCCGAAATATCCGCCACAGTTGGCGTCTCCCCAGCATCCAGTGAGGGGTGACTTGCCGACCACCGTGAACCGGGAGCCCAGCAAGCCGCGGATGCCGGTGAGAGGCCCTGTTACAAAGCCGATGTGATTCTCCGGCCCGAGGGGGTCCACACCGCCCCGCTGCCGCCTGTAAATGATTCGCGCTCCCAGTCCGTATCCCCCGATGAAATCCCGGTAGAGCTTCTCTTCCGGTGCCTCTTCCTTCAGTTCACCTGAGGACAGGTCCACGAACAGAATCTTGCCCATATATCCTGTTGCCATTCCGAGACCTCCGAACAAGCAGTGAAAACATATCTTCCGGGTGGTTGTTTCCCTTGTTTCTATTATCGCATGATTCTTATGATCGGAAGAAGCAAACGTGAACCTTGCTTTCAATGACGAAAGAGCTTGACTTGACCAGATACAAACACGCATTCCTCTGCGGGCAAAGCCCGCAGAGGAATGCGCTTCAGATACAGTAAAGAGATGCCTATCTCCAATCGTCAGGGCTGCTGTGCCACCGGTGCGAGCTCCATGAGTGCAGCAAGTCCCTCGTCGACCGCTAGCTCCTGGCCACTGATGAAACTCGCCATCGAGCTGTTGAGGAATACCAGCGGATATCCCATTTCTTCGGGAGTGGAGAAGCGGGTGACCTTGTACTGGTTGAGCACATCACCGAGGTTTGCCTGGAAATCCTTCAACATGGGAGTCACTGTGGTCGATGGGTTTAGCACATTGAAGCGTATGCCGCGAGGAGCAAGCTCCGCGGCTTTATGTTTGCCATAATAGCAGATGCATTCTTTCGAGAAACTGTACGAACCCCCTAGGTCCGTCTGTATCTTGACGCTGTTGGCTGCTATCCATGCCACTCCCTCTTCGAAGGTCTTGGTGTCTACCAGCCCTTGATAGTAGAACCCGTGAAAACGCCACATCATTCCGGCCAGAGAGGCTATGATGGCGATTGCGCCTTCGTTCCGCTTCATTCGCGGAATGAGGCTCTCGATAAGATGCCGGTGCCCCACAAAGTTGACCCTGACGACGTCGGCATCGGGGAAGGGAGCGCCTGGGAGACCTGCGCAACAGAAGAGTGCGCGCACCTCTCCCGGAATCTTGGCTACCGCTGCATCGATAGATGCCTTGTCTCCCAGATCGGTTTTGATGAACTTCTTGACCGGCGCCGGACACTCCTTGACATCAAGGGCGTATACCTCCGCTCCTAAGTCGATCAAAAATTTCGTTGCCGCCAATCCCATTCCAGATGCTGCCCCATCGATCACGACCGTCTTACCGCGATAACCCCACAAATCCTTCATATCGTTCATATGTTCTCTCCTTTTCGGTTATTTTACTGCTTTGTTCTTGTTTGCGTTACGATTCCTCTAAGGGGAATTCACAGCCGACGGCCTTTGTCTCCAGATACTGTTCCAGGCCCTCGATACCGCACTGCCGCCCGATGCCGCTGGCCTTGTAGCCGCCGTAGGGCGACTCCGCACCATAGAACTGGCCGCCGTTGACAGCCATCGAACCGGTGCGGACCTTCCGCGCTAGATTCAGCGCTCGCTCTCGTGAAGCGGACCAGAAGAAGCCTGAGAGGCCGTAATTGCTCTGGTTGGCCAGACGAATCGCGTCCTCGTCGTCCTCAAACGGGATGACCGAGAGTACCGGCCCGAATATCTCTTCCTGTGCGATTGTAGACATGTTGTCGACGTCCACGAAGAGCGTCGGCTCCACGTACCAGCCGCGCTTGAGGTGCTTCGGTCTGCCGCCGCCTGCCACGAGCCGCGCTCCTTCGGCCTTGCCCTTCTCGATGTAGCCGAGGACGATATCGCGCTGTCTGGCGGATACCAGCGGTCCCACGGTGGTGTCGACGTCGTTCGGATCGCCGCAGCGGATATACTTAAACGCTCCGATGAGAATGGAGACTCCCTCCTCATAGCGGGATTTGGGCAGCAGGAGCCGGGTGGGCAGGGCGCAGCCCTGTCCGGCGTGCATGTTGGCAGTGAACGCGGCCTGAGGGAGCACTTGCACGAGATTGCAGTCGTCCAGGACGATGGTTGCGCTCTTCCCGCCGAGCTCGACCAATGTGCGCTTGAACGTCGATGCGCCCATCTCAAGAGCCGTTCTCCCTGTGCGAGTCGAACCCGTGAAGGAAATCATATCGATTCGCGGATCAGAGAAGAGCATCTGTGATACTTCGTGGCGTTGCGTTGTCACAACGTTGACCACACCGGCAGGTATGTCCGTTTTTTCCGCGATCAGACGACCGATGCGAGTTGCGTTCCACGGTGTCATCGATGCCGCCTTGATCACCATTGTATTGCCCATGGCGAGCGCCGGACCCATCTTGTTGATCAAAATTTCAAATGGGTAGTTCCAGGGAATAACTGCCGCTATCACGCCGATGGCCTCTTTCCATACCCATCGATAGGTCGGTTTGCCTCCTAAGATGTTCTGGTCGGATATCTTGCGGGTCCACGGAAAAGTATCGATCATATGGGCTGGCCAGAGGAGGCCATCGGAGATTGGCCAATCGAGCTGCGGGCCGAAGGTCAAAGAGATCGGCGTGCCTACCTCGGCGACCAGCTCGGCTCGAAAGAGCTCCTTTTCCTCCATGATCGCCGCGTGTAACTGTTCCAGACATCGTTTGCGTAGCGCGCGATTGGTCGACCAGTCTGTCTTGTCGAAGGCCTTCCGCGCGGCAGCGATGGCGCGGTCCATGTCCTCTGCGGACGCATCCGCTACTACGCCCATGACCTCTTCTGTGGCCGGATTGATGTTCTCGAAGGTTGCGCCGGATTTGGCGGTCGTGAGACGACCGTCGATCAGCACCCGTTCTTCGTGTTTATGGCTTTTTGATTCGTGATGTGTCATTCGCTACTCTCCTTTCTCGTTTTCTTGTTCGAACAGGTCCACTGAGTTGTCTCTTGGGCAGAATTCTCCATTGGCGATCTTACCCAAGCCGATTATTTGGCCAGCTCAGCGACTTTTGTCTTGCGCTCCTCCCACTTATCAAAGGACACTACGATGGCCGGCAACAGAACCAATGTGCATACCAGAACCAGTGCCATATCTATGACCGTGATTATGCCGAAATTATGCATGAACGGGAAATCCACAAACATCAAAGAGCCGAATCCCACAATCACCACCATGCCGGAGATGATGATAGCGCGGCCGATACGGCTCATGGCAGTGATCATGGCTGCCATAGGATCTTCTCCACGATCGCGCTCCTCGTAGTAGCGCATCAGCAGGAGAATGGTGAACTCCACTCCAATTCCCATCATCTGGGCAGGTATCATCGCCATGACGGTGGTCACGGGCAAATCCAGAATCTTCATAAAAGCGGTGGAAAGACCAAGGACTATGAGAACGGGCAGGCCGGCCACAATCACCCTGCGGATGTTGAATCGGAAGAGCAGCATCAGCATGGCGAAGATAAAGCCCAGGCCGATATAGGTCAACTTGGTTCGGCTGGCAGCCAGATCATCGGCAAGCCTTGGAGTGAGCAGCCCTGCACCGGTTGTCGTGACGGTGACTCCCGGCGGAAGATCGACAAATGATAAATCCGCACTCTTAAAGAACTCCCTTGTTGGTTCACTTTCGGGAGATTGATGCATTAACGCGATATGAGCCTGTGTGAAATCCTTAGAGACAAAGTTCATCCATAATCGATCGGGGACCATTTTCAGCTGAGTTTCTGCCGCCTGGGCATTGGGGGGCAAAGCCCCGAAGAAGCCGATAAACAGGTCCGCTATGCTTTGGGCCTTAACAGCATCGCCTCCCTTATCCAGGCCATAATTTTCCAGGAAGTACTGCTCCTTATCAATCATGGCGTCCCTGCAAAAAGCCGGTATCGGAATTCTGATTGAGTCACCCTGATATTATGCTGCGAAGTTTAAAGTCTGAGTGAATCGGCTGGCGGGTCGAATTTAGCGCCAAAACAAGCGCCAACAT
>JAQTRE010000161.1 GCA_028711995.1 Dehalococcoidia bacterium
GTGCTCAAACCCTCAAAACCGAGGGCTTAACCTATGAGAATGTCACTTGAAAGTCAAAACGTCGGTTTCAAAAACCGTGTCAACTTCTTTCAGGGTATTCTTAACCCCTATTCTTAAACGGCCTCGAGTCGACAGATCACAGACAAGACACCGAGCCGGTCCTATTAGGAGTCAGGCCCTACCTGAAAGTGGCCTGACTACATTATCGCAGTCCCATATTAGCTGCGATCTTCTGTTGCCTCAGCCAACGCCTATTTTTCATCGAATAGGAGATTCGCATCCTTATACGCAGGCGGCCTGCGCTCCACTAAAGCCATAACGGCCTCCTGTTGGTCCTTTGATCGCTTGATGATCCCATTACAGGCCAGTGCGAATAGAACCGACGATTCCGGATCGGAGTTGAGACTGGCATAGACCGTTTGTTTGATCATCCTTTGCGTTATCGGCGGAATACTCATCAGGCTTTTCGCCAGCCTCCTCGTCTCCTCCTCCAGCTTCTCGGACGCCACCAGCCTGTTGACCAACCCTATCCGATATGCCTCTTCTGCCTCAATGAAATCACAAGTCATGATGATCTCCAGAGCCTTCCCAAGGCCAACCACCCGGGGCAACGTCCACGATTCGTAGAGGCCAGGTACAAAGCCTATCCGCGGCTGGCCTATCATGAATCGGGTGCTTGGATCTGCAACTCGCATGTCACAGGCCAACGAAATCCCAAAGCCTCCGCCGATAGCATCTCCTTTCATCATGGCGATCGTCGGCTTTTGCACCTGCCGTATAGCCGCGATGGCCTCCTGAGCGATTGTGCGAAGCTGCCCCGGAGGAAAACCCTCTTCGTTGATACGCACCCAGATCTCCTCCGCCTGTTCCGGACTTACCCGTCCTGCCTTCAATTCAGCAAATCTTATGTCTCCCCCAGAGCAAAAAGCGTCCCCGGCCCCTGTCACCACTATCACCCTCACCTCACTGTCTTTGCTCACATCATTAATGGCCACCATTATTTCCTGCAACATCTTGTAGCTCAACGCATTCTTCTTCTGCGGCCGGTTTAAGGTGAGGGTGGCGATCTGATTCTCTTTGGTGAGGATGATGTCCTCGAAAGTCATTTGATTCCCTCCTCGTGCAAATTTTTCGATCCTCATTATGGCTTCGCTCTTGCCATGATTTACTCGCCTTGTCTCTCCTAATTTACGTTGGTGTTGGTTGCCAACGAAGGAAGTGCCCTCGATTATAGTATCAGTGGTAAAGTTAGAGCTGGACTACTAGGCTGGATGGTAGAGGGAACCGATGGGCGATATTTCAGAAAGCTGTGCGGCCTGATCTGATTATACTCGTTTCTGCACTTCTCTGTCAGCACCTGTGCCTCCTGCAAGATGGCACACATCTCTCGATTCAGCAACTCGTCTCTCGACTTTCCGTTGAAAGACTCGATATATCCGTTCTCCCAGAGACTCTTGGGTTCGATAAACAGCGTGATTGCGGCCGCATCATGTAACCAATCTCTGACCGTCTTTGCTGTAAACATCGGTCCATTATCCGACCGGATGTATTCCAGAGTGCCTCTAAGTAAGACAGCCCATAGGGTTCGGCAAGCACAACCTGAGAATTGATACGGCGCATAGGCAGAATACTCAGGCACTCCCTGGTATATTCGTCGAGAATGGTCAGCATGCGAAAGGACCTCCCATTCGCCGTCCCGTCGGTGACAATATCATAGCTCCGGACGTAGTCTTTAGGCGCCGGCCTGAGCCTGATGCAGGCCCCATCATTCAGCCACAACCGTCCCCGTTTGGGCTGTCTGCGGGGCACCTTGAGGCCTTTTCTCCTCCAGATCCGCTGCACCCGTTTGTGATTCACCATCCAGCCTTCCTCCCGCAATAACCTGGTGATCATTCGGTATTCGTATCGACCATACCGATGGCCAACTGGATGATCAGGCTGGTGATCTGTGCCTCTTCATCGGGGGCACAGTGAGGGTGCGTTTGGGTGGTCCTGGCTGTTCTACGACACGACAACCCCGTCTTTCGGAAACGTGATACTTCCCATAGGCGTGAGTCATGATCGTACACGTCTTCGACGGGCTGAGAAGTTTCCCCGGGCAGCCTCGTTCAGAATGGCACTATCCAAAGAAAGACCGGCCACTAGCTTCTTCAGCCGGGAAATCTCCTTCTCCAGCTCTTTCAGGCACTTGGTTTGCTCCACCCTCATCCCTCCGTATTCCTTCCGCTGGCAGTAGCTTTGTTACCTCTGTCTTTCTGCTGGATTGTCCTCCCGAAGCCCCCTGGCTCAACAGCGCCTCCACCTCACACAGTTTACTGATGACTTGCTGCCGTGCGAATTCCATCTTGCTCACTAAAAGTCCCCCGTTCTTCTCAGTCCAAGTCTAACATTATACTTGGACCTGTTTGGGGGGGCACGTCAGGCTTATCTGATATCCATACTTGGGGCGATACTCTCGGAGCTCCCCCTTGTAATCCGGGGGTTCCATTTCTTATCTTCGAGGGAGTCCTTGTCCCTTGCATCTTGGATATATCGTGCAACCGTCTGCTCCAACGGTGCTTTGTGTTCGGTAATAAGCGAGTGGCCAAGAAGGAGTCAGCGAAAGATCGGATAACTCGGCCAGTTCGTAGAGAGGCCGTGAACAAAATAGCTTTGAAATATCAAAGCATAAACGAATCACTGGTGGTTACGAAGCGAAGTGCTAGTCTGTGGGCCTATACCGCTTGGTAAAAACTGCCCTTAAGAAATCAAGCCGATTGTTTGAGGGAGGAGGAATCTGCTCAGACGCTGGGCCTCCAGGCTTATTGACTCTCTTCATCCAGTGCATCTTGATTGTGCCCCATATTCCCATCGGCAATACGAGAATTATCACTAGCATAAACATGGCCAGAAATGCCGTTCGCCAAGCATCATCAACTTTATACACATACTCGGTGAACAGCTCAGGTCCCAGATATACCACGAAAGCACCTACAACGGGGCCGACCAGTGTGCCGACGCCTCCCAGTATCGCCATAAAAATGACATCAAACAGAATGGACATCCCAAATACGTTGGGATCCATGATGTTTACGTAGTGTGCATAAAGCCATCCGCCAACGCCTGCTATGACGGATGAGGCAACAAAGCCGATCATTTTGTACTTGAAGGGGTTTACGCCCAAGGCATTGGCCAGATCCGGATTGTCACGCACCATTACGAATCCTCTGCCTACCCGTGAGTTGATCAGCCAATATACCATAATAAAGATGAGCACCAAAGTTATAAGCGCTAAATAGTAGAAGCTCTGGGTTGTATTGATATCCACAAAGCCAAAGGAGGGAGTTGGGATACCCCGGAGTCCACTGGTGCTGCCGGTCAGGTAGTACAGTGTGACGGCCAGCTGCCCTATGATGCCTAGAAAAGCGACCGTCATCATGACAAAATATAGCCCTTTGAGCCTCAGGGCAGGTACACCTATCACTATAGCGCCCACAGCGCATATACCTATATCTACCAGAAAACCAACTCCAGTAGGCCAGCCAGCCTTAACGGTTATTAGCCCTGTAGCGTACCCACCCAATCCAAAAAAAGCAGTGTGGGCCATCGTCAATTCGCCAAGGAAGCCCACATACAGGTTAAAGGATATCGTCAATATGGCATATATCAGTGTCAAAACCAGCAGATGATCCCAGTATAGGCTTGTCCAGTTAGGTATTCCTATTGCTATACCCAGAATCATGATAATGAGCAGAGCTCGGTTTGTTTTTGCCATAATCTATATTCCTTTGCCGCCCAGCAGGCCTGCAGGTCTCACAATCAGGACAACGATGATGGTGCCAAAAACAACGACATTCACCCATGCGGCATCCCACAACCCTCCCACCATAGACTCCATCAACCCTAATAATAGTCCTCCTGCTATTGCCCCGCCGATGTTACCCAAGCCTCCAAGCAACACCACGATCATAGCCTTAAAAAGATAAGGCATTCCTATTGTGGTCTCTATGGGGTATATCGGGGCTAGGAATCCTCCGCCTGCGGCTGCAAGAGCAGCCGCAATCATCATGGCCACAAGGAACATAAACTGCGGACTGATGCCCATGAGTGATGCAGCGGTCTCGTTCTGCGTGGTGGCCCTCAGCGCCTTGCCTAATTGGGTGCGTTGAAGAAACAAGTAAAGCACTAGGACGAGCAAGAGAGCCGCAAAGAAGGTCAGCACCTTCTGATCTGTGAGAAAGATCTGGCCTATGGGATTCCTGTAGTTGTCGGATAGGCTTGTGTTCAGTGTTCTCGCCTCACCAGGCCAAGCCTTCCGTGCTATGTTTTCAATGAAGAAGGCCAAGGCTACGGTGGTGAGGATTGGCGCCACCTGGCTTTTGCCATGAACTGGCTTAATCCCCACGATATGGATGCCAGCGCCAACAACGCTTACAAACAACACTGAAAGTAGTATGCAGACGAAATAGTTGTTCAGGACACCTACGTTATCAAACCATCCTTGAGAAAACTGGAAGGTCATAAAGGCACCAAGCATCAGCAGGTGCCCTTGTGCGACGTTGATCAACTTGAGCACGCCAAGGCATAGGGTAAAACCCACGGCGACCAGCACATAAACGCTCCCCAGCACTAAGCCATTGGCCAACTGTTGGTAGAACATATCCCACCAGCTCATGACCTGCTCCTTACAACCTTCATTGTTTTCATATTCCCAGATAAGCCTCTTTGACGACTTTGTTCTCCAACAGACTAGCTGCACTGTCTTCCATTACCACTTTCCCCGTCTGCAGGACATAGCCCCTCTCGGCTATTTCCAATGCCATACGAGCATTCTGCTCTACCAGGAGGACGGTGACGGAATGCTGTTTGTGGATAACACTGATGGCATCTGACAGGTGTTGCACCATCAGCGGGGACAATCCCTGCGAGGGTTCATCCAACAGCAACAACTTGGGATTACCCATCATCCCCCTTCCCACCGCTAACATCTGTTGCTCTCCTCCGGACAGGGTGCCCGCGAGTTGGCCTTCTCTCTCCTTCAGCCGGGGGAACAGGGCATAGACCTTCTCCTGGTTCTCTTTAAACATGCGCTTGTTCCGCTTGAGATATGCCCCCATCTCCAGATTCTCCAGGATCGTCATCTCAGGGAAGACGCCTCTCCCTTCCGGCACCTGCACGATCCCCAAATCGACTATTCTGTGAGCAGGCATGCCGGCAATGCTTTTCCCCTCGAATTCGATCATTCCACTCCGGGGCTTGTTCAATCCGGAAATGGTGCGTATAAGAGTACTCTTGCCAGCACCGTTAGCACCAATAACGCAAACCAGCTCTCCCTGGGGCACATAAACCGATATTCCCTTAATTGCCATTATCGGCCCGTAACAAACTTGCAGGTTCTCTATCTTAAGCACAGTTCACATTCTCCTGAGCGCCCCTGCGACGGCCCAAATAAGCTTCAATCACCTGTTCGTTGGCTTGTATTTCTCTTGGTACACCTTCAGCGATTTTGGTACCGTGATCTATGACCACCAGGCGGTCGCAGATATTCATCATCACCCGCATATCATGATCGATAACCAACACGGTCAGCCCCTGATCTCTCAACTTCCGAATCACGCCAACGACCTTGTTGCTTTCCTCAGCGCTTAGACCGCATACCGGCTCATCCAGAAACAAAAGCTTCGGATTGCCGGCAAGACACATGGCAATAGCCAGTATCCTCTGCGCTCCCGGAGGCAAGCTGGCCGCCGGCCTGGCTGCATACTCTGTGAGCCCCAAAGTCTCCAGTATTCCCATGGCCTTCGTTTGAGAAGCCTTCAGTTCCTTGTTCACTTTGACTCGAAATAGCTGGCTATCGATAATGCCGCTTCTCTCGTGCATGTGGCAACCGTATACTACGCTCTCCAGAGTAGTAGCTGATACAAAAAATTGTGTCTGCTGAAAGGTGCGCGAAATGCCCATCATAGCGATCTTCCACGGGGGCAGCCTCTGTATAGGAGTGTTTCCAAAGAGTATCTGTCCAACCGAGGGCTTATAAACCCCCGACAAAAGGTTGATAGTAGTGGTCTTGCCTGAACCGTTTGGGCCGATCAAGCCCAATATCTCCTGGTGGCGGATGCCGAAACTCAGCTCATTCACGGCTCTTAACCCACCGAAGTCCTTAGTGAGAGTTTCTACTTCAAGAATATAATCTGGTTCCATAATGAGCCCCATCTCAGATTCTCTGCTCGGTCCGGCCTATAATCTCCTCCTGGATCAGCGGGTCAAGTTGCACAAAGAAGGCGCTGTATCCTGCCACCCGCACGATCAGGTTCTTGTAGTCATCCGGATGC
>JAQTRE010000162.1 GCA_028711995.1 Dehalococcoidia bacterium
GCCAGACCCACCAGAAACACCAAGATGATTATGATCGCTACCAACATTTTGCTTCCTCCTAAATGTTCATGCCCCGAATGAGACTCATTGAGTCGTAAACCAATACATCAAGCTCTGGCTCTGGGGATAATTTGCCAACGATGGCATAGCGCCTGCCGTCGAGGCTGTGGCTCCATAGGTGGGTTGTTTTCTCGGTCAGCTTCCCGTTCTTATCTGCAATGTAGCGGAAATTGCGCTGCTCTTTGATTGCGTTAACACTATCTTTGGTCCAGAACTGTTTGTACTGCCTGATCTTCTGGTGCCCAAACTCCACTGAGTCGGCCCCTTTGGGGCACGGCTTTATATTCCAGCCCAGACGGTACAACTCCTCGATTGATTTCGGCTCGGCCGAATCGGCAAAGATTTCGTCGTATCTCTTCCGAAGCCCCGCTGCCTCCATGCGGCTTGACAGGTCGTTGTTAGTCAGGCCCAGTTCATAAACCAGCTCTTGCGAGTACAGGCAATCTCCACGGATGACATTGGAGACCACCGCGGCCGGATCGTTGGCAAAGCCAAAGTCCAATCCGATAAAGCGGTCACCTTCGGGCAGTTCGTCAACCTGCTCGAAGTGCGGGTATACAAGGCCCTCTATTTTGCCGAGTTTTCCCAGGCCGTAGATATTCCACCAGTTGGCATCATTCCGGTTACTCTCGATGTTGACCACCACCTCAGGCGGTAGCACCCAGATAGCATCTTGGTACGTGCTATGGATATACGCATTCTCCGGCTGCCCTTTCCATCGCTCGTGTGCCCAGAATTCGGAGACCGGGTTCCAGTCGCAGAGGGTGAATAACCTGGTTCTGATATCCAGCGCCCGCGCTGTGTCCCATGGAACGTTATTAGCCTCGTTGATAAACAAGATATCCCGGCGTGGCCCGTGAACCTTTCCGGATTCATCAGCCCCGAAGAACTCGATGGCGCCGCCGGACGGGAAGGTGTAGACATTCTCTGTCTTGTTGTGGGCCTTCTCGTCGTAAGCCTCGCCCAGGATGTTTTTGAAGTCTCGCAGGCAACCTTTCTTCTGGTGGGGCATAGACTCGGAAACGACCGAGATTAGCAGTGGCTGCCTGGCCGCTTTGGCGATCATGATAAGCAATTGCAATATAGATATCGTTTTGCTTGAGGATGTCCCGCCCTCGTTGAGCGCCCGGCGTTTCCCGGCCTGATAGGCCGCCAGATTATCGCGGAAGACACGCGTCATCTGCCAAATCTTAGCAGTTTCTTCTCTGCGGTCGAGCATTGCGCTCTTTGCTGTCGTCATTTTCTGCTGACAATCCCCTCAGCCTCTTCAATGGTACAAATACGTTCCCCCGTAAGCTCCTTGATCATCTCAGCCGTTTGCGCATCTACCACCTGGTAGACAATGGACTCAGTTTTGATCGGGCCTCCGTCTTTACCTGTAGACTCCACCCTCTCGATGTAACCCCGCTTTTTGCCCTGAGTTTTGAGGAAAAAGAATATTGAGGCCTCTTTCCCTTCGCGGATGTTTTCTAAAAGCTTACTCTCTGCGAAGTCGAGTAACCGCTCCTGAGCCTCTTCTTTGGCCTGGGCAACAGAGGGATAGTCAGCCACATATCGCTTAATAGTCGAGTAGCTCACCCCTGCGCGTTTGGCCGCGGCAGTCAAAAGCCCCTGAGTTTCCTCAAGGGCCTTGATGATCCGGGCGGCGGTGTTGTCTCTTTTTTTAGGTGGGTTTTTATGGGCCATCGAGTCACCTTTGTATTATTATACCACAATATGCAAGGGCAAAGAAAAACCGGGGTTTCCCCCGGCTCTTCTTACTTATTGGTCAGCTTATATGTTAGTCGGTTTTCAAACGTTGGGGAAAACCTGCGGGTGCGGGAATGAACTTGGCCAAATCATCTTTGATGATGTAAGGCTTTTCCAGTGAGGCCAAGAGCCGAACCGCTGCATCCGTGTAGCCAGCCCAATCGATAGACTTGCCGAACTCATGATAGTTCAGCTTCCCGACTTTGTAGAGGTCTACGAACTGATGTGTTTGCCGGATGATCTCAATGGAAACATCCGGGGATAACGTCGGCTCCAAGCTTACCCATGTCTGAATTCCGGCATCGTGGAAGGTCTGCAACGTGGATATTCGGTCTGCTGGTAGAGCTGCGCCAGGCTCCCATTTCAGGCTTTCGGAATCGTCAAGGCAGGTGAGTGTCGATGCGAACGAGTCGCCGGCGCCAAACAATGGGAGTGCCTCAAGGGCTCTGGAGCCCCCTTTGGTCAAAACGCATACGGGGAAACCATTGTCTTTGAGTATCTGGATTGCCTGTATCGCTGTGCACTCCGGGTCCGGCTGGAATGGGTCTGAGGTAAACGAGAGTAAAACTTGCTTCTTAGGGCCAGTCCATCGTTCAGCATCGTTTTGCAATTTGGCAAGGAATCCCGGTCTGACCTTCGCTTGGGCAAATTCCTCTCTTGTTTTGCGGATTGCCGAGGGAGCATAACAATAGAGGCAACCGTGAGAGCAACCTGTGTATACGTTACACGCCAGCTCCGCGTACTCTCTGGCCCTGCCCTTCGGCTCGTAAATCGTTCCGTAATTCATCATGCCTCCTCGATCATGTTAGCAAAGTGTGCCTCAATGATTTCGGGATCGAGATAGTTTTGAGCCCACTCGAAAGCCTGGTCTTTGGTGAGTGGGGTTATTTTCGACCCACCGGACCATTCGTTCTGGCCGGTGGTGCGGCTGTAGTGAGTCATCGGTCCACCGGAGCCTGCCAGGAAGTACCTGCCTGATCGCGGTGCCACATAAAGCCCAGCTTCCCAGTGGTTGAAGTCTCCGGGGTAGGAATACTGGTGATGGCCGATGAGAGTTGCCTTGTCGGTATCGTAGCGGATTCCTGTGATGATCGCTTTCATGATTTCCTCCCTATTTATTTTAGTTGCCAAAGCGCCGAGCAAATTCTGCTTTGATTTCGTCGTCACTGAATTGAGCCAGCGGGTTGACAGTGGTTCTGTTTAACCAGTGCTCACGGGCTGCCCCTTGTGTTACATCCATCTCAGTGCCATCATTTTGGATTATTGCCCAGGCATTTGTGCCAGAGTTGCCACGTCCATCTTTTTGGCCGTACCTGATGATGTCACCTGGCTGAGCTTCGATTTCGAGAGTTCCGCCATTATCGTCGCCGAGATATTGCCCCCAATCGAGTTCAGGTTTTTTGTCCCAGGCAATGATTTTAGCTATCCAAGGCCGGGAGTATCTCCTGTGATTGTATCCATTCCAGTTAATTGTGATTCTCATTTCCTCAACCTCCTATCCTTTATACCTGTATTATACACCATATTAGTGTATTTGTCAACACTTTCACAGTGTAAACTTCGAGGAATCAAGGTTATTTGAAGGTGGTTTTATATGGCTTGCTCGGTTTACTCGCCCGTATGGCGATTATAGAGGCTCGTTTTTGAGTGTAAATTTTGCAAATCTAACATTTTGTCAAGTAGAATCTTGAAATTGCAGTATTATGTCTACCAGGCGTATTTATTGTAAAGAAAATCGGGCAATTAGAGTAAAACGGGGCTTTATAATCCCTTTTAGGGCCACTTTGTGAGTGTAGATTATTCCGTATTCCGGGTTGCAGGTTCTATCATTAAACCGATATATCTGGCATGACCTCCAGCTATAGCTTCCTTTGCTTCGACTATTGTCAAGCCGTGCTTCTCAGCTTCTGCCAAACAATAGGGTATTCCTGTATCAGCCAAACTTCCTCTTAAACCGCCCGGTAAATCATCCTTGATCAATTCCAGTCCCATTGCTATCAACATGTATTTATCTATCTGGCCCCCGCCTATCATCACATTCCCGATCGTCAGAAAAACAGCTGTTCTCTGTCTAATGTTCGGTAGCATGGTAAACCATTGCTTCCATGGACTCCCATAGGTATCTATGTCGATCACGTTATCATCCCATCCCGGCTGACTCAATATCCGTTCGCTCTTTATGGCAAGTCGGCCTGTCTTTTTCTTAACGTCAACTCCCCAGTAACGAGCTATCGTATAATCTCGCCTGAGCTTTTGCCATATGACTCCATCCCCTTGGCAGCAGTCGAAGACCCTGATCGGTTCTTTCTTAAAATATTTCGTCAGGAAATAGCGGCGTAAATCTAATTTGGGATATAAGTTGCTGTTATCAGTCTTTTTCGTCTTCATTTGATGCCACCGTCGTCTTTAGAATGATACCGTCAATCTGGCCTATTTTCTCCACCGTTTCCGCTATCAAGCTGAAGTTAACTGTGGGGATTCCGATCAGGACCCAGGTCAATGCAGGGGCTGATATCTCCACGTTTTTCAGCTTAGTGTCTTCCCCGTAGATTGCTACCAGCGATTCTAATTCATCTTCGCCGAACAACGTTAAACCCATGTCAAAGGCCCCGGTGTCAATTTCAATTATCAGGTCTTTCAGACTGGGGAAATCCCATTCCCCTACCTGTTTGTTGGCGGCGATCATCCGGGCGATGTGGATGTCCTCGGGATAGTCCACCACGACAACCTTGGCATGGGTGATCCCCTGGGATATCAGCACCTTTGCCCGGAGATGACCCGACACCCAGCAGTTATTACGCTTGTTGTAGACTAGCGGATCGTAGTAGTCGTAATCCAGGCTCTTGATCAGCTTTTTCCAGCCCGAGGTGCCCGGCTCCGGGTGTATTCGGGGATTGCGTGGGTGAGGCTGGACTGTGGCCAGTTCGATCACCGCATCCTCATAGGTTGCTGTTTTTGGTTTCTTCGGCATCATTCACCCCTTCTCCGTCAAAAACTTCTCCACCGTCACAAGCACCTTCCGTTCCCCTGGAATGCACTCAATGGCCGGGGTATCCAGCACAATCCGCTTGCCTGAGTCGTCCCTGATCACCCCTGCGTCAACTAACCCATCAAGCCCAGACTTAAACGAGGCCACCAGGTTATCAATGTCCCTACGGCGATGGTCCGGGATAATAAAGGTCAGTTGCACGAGAGCCTTTTCTGGGGCTATCCATCCGTTCATGGCCGATTTTGCAGAGAGAAACGATAACTCTCGGTAGCGCTTGGCCTGTTTTGCTTTTTCTGCCCAATGAACCCGTGCATTCGGTGAGCAGGCTTTCGGGGGGAGTGACGGAATCTCAATTCTCATGCTCCTCCTTTTCGCAGCACGAGCAGAGTTCGCGAAGTTGCCATTGCAAATCCTGGACAGTATCCACGCTGTCAGTTTTGAGCATGCTTGCCCTGATCCCCTTCGACGTTTCGCATTCCCGGCACTCAGCCATAACATCAACACTTGAGTTCATGCTCCCTCCAGTGCGGCCAATCTCTCAGCCGCCTCGATTTTGGGTCAATCTCGAGTGGTATCATCCGGCCTGATCTCCTCTCATTTGCTTTCAGCACCATTACCTGCAACAGATTCTCGACTCCAGGGTAGATAGCCTTGAACGTCTCGTCAGTCTCTGAGTAGTAGTCATCCCGGTAGAGCCCTAACACTACGCGCGCATCTTGCTCAATGGCTCCCGATTCTCTGAGGTCGGAGAGCCGAGGCCGCCTGTCTGACTTCCGATCCTTCCCCTCGGCTTCCCGGTTGAGCTGGCAAAGTGCGACTATCGGTACGTCACAGTCTTTCGCCATCTGTGCCAACCGCCCGGATACCAGCGTGGTCTTTTCGTACAGACTCTTGGCAGCGTCCCCGATTTTCCCCAGGTGGTCAATAAACACCGCTCCTAAATTGTGCTCAGCTTTCATCCGCTCGATCCGCGCCGTGATATTCCCCGTGGTCAACCCCGCCTTGTCGTCAATCCAGATCGGCAACTCGTGGACCTCGGCTATCGCCGCGGTGGTCTTCTCTTGAATCTCGGCGCGTTCCTCCATTCCGAACTTGTTGTCGAAAACCCCTTGCTCAATGTCATCTTTGTTGAGTCCGGCCAACATGTAGGCCAGTCGTGAGATAATCTGAGGCTTGGACATTTCAAGACTAAAAATTCCGGCAGGAGCTTCCGGTGTTGCGCCTAACGCAGCGCACAACATCAAATGGCTTTTGCCGATTCCTGGACGGCCAGCGATCACATAGAAGACACCCCTTTCCCACCCACCAATCGCCCTATCTAATCGTTTGAACCCTGTCG